>CANRFS010000074.1 GCA_947629965.1 uncultured Clostridia bacterium | reverse complement strand
AATGAAAAGAACAAAAAGATTAATTTTGAATTTAATACTTTTTTTGGCATTAATTATAATAACATTTTATATAGTGCTAAAGGATCGAGATGTAACTAGAATTTTTAAAATTCTTTCAAATGTAAATAAAAAATTTATCTTGGTAGCTACATTATGTATGTTATTTTATATATCATGCGAAGCCATAAATATAGGAAGAATGCTTAAAGCATTAAATGAAAAAAGTAATTTCTTTAGAAATTTAAAATATGCTTTAATAGGATTTTTCTTTAGCTCAATAACACCTGCAGCAACTGGTGGACAACCAATGCAAATATATTATATGCACAAAGATAAAATATCTGTAGGAAACTCAACACTTGCACTACTTGTAAATTTAACATGTGTTCAAATAGTTACAATTTCAATGGCACTATTTAGTCTAATATTTAATTATAAATATTTAAATAATGTTCTAGCATGGCTATTTGTTATTGGAGTTATACTAAATTTAACAGCTCTTACATTATTATTTATTTCAATATTTTCAAAAAAGATGACAAAAGGAATAATAAAAATAGTAATAAAAATACTAAAATTCTTTAGAGTAAAGGATATCGAAACTAAACAAGAAAAACTAAAAAATGAACTTAGTAGATATCATGATAGTGCAACATATATAAAAAGTAATACCCCAGTAATTATAAAAAATTTAATAACTACTTACATCCAATTTATAGCATTTTACAGTATATCTTATTTAGTATATTGTTCATTTGGATTATCTGGACATAATATATTCCAAATATTAACTATGCAGTCACTTTTATATGCAACAGTATCTGGAATACCATCTCCAGGAGCAGTAGGAGTAAGCGAAGGTGGATATATGGCAATATATGCTTATGTATTTCCAGAAGGATTATTAGATAGTGCAATGTTACTTACAAGAGGAGTTAGTTTTTATTTATTTGTAGCAATTAGTGCATTAGTTGTAATAGTAAATGCTATGAAAACGAAAAGCAAAACAAATATAGAAACTATAACAAATGAAGAGGAAAATGAAATTAATTAAGAAAGAGAAAACAAAACATAAAATGAAAAATATAGAACTAGGGAAAAATTTAAGAAAATTAAATGAAAAAGATTTATTTGTAATTACAAGTATTTTTTATCTTGCAATTATTTTGATATACGAATTATTTTATTGTAACTATAAATTCTTTATGCAAAAAATACAATATTATAATTTTTCATTTTATAGAATAATTGCATATATTTTTGTATATATCATTTATATAAAATTTGGTAATAAATTTATTAGTTCTGCAATAAAAAGTTTTGAAAGCAATATAAAATGCTATGTTGTAGATGTAGTATTAATTTTTACAACCATATTTGCAATAATTCTTATTATTCTATGTAATACAACTCAAATATTAAATTTAAGGACTATCATTTTATTTATAGCTATTTTACTTATAGATTTATTTGTAATATATACTTCAAATAATATATACAAAAATATAATAATAACATCACTTGTATTTGGTAGCATTTTTTCAATTACGGTTACATTTAATAATCAGTTAGATGAAAAAAGGCATTTCTTATCTAGTTACAGTATAGGAATTGGTAATTTAAATTTAAAAGATGCAACAATAGATGAAAGTGTTGCTTCAATGCCAAGGCAGATGAATATAGAAAGATTTGTAAGTTATTTTAGTGAAAAACCAACAGGTGAGCTAACCAAAGATTTTTCAAACAGAGATATAAAAGACACCCCGAATAACTTTTATTATTATACAACTTCATATTTTGTATCTGGCATTGGAATATTTATTTCAAAAACACTTGGAGGAAGTATAGCAGACATATATATTACAGGAAGAATATTTAACCTTTTAGGATATACAGCTCTAATGATTTTAGCATTAAAAGTATTACCATATAAAAAATACATAGCATATGCAGTTTTATTTATGCCAATGCTTCTTGCTCTTCGGAGCAGTTTATTCACCAGATGCTATATCTACAGCTTTATGTGCATTATTTATAGCATATTGTTTAAAACTTAATGAACAATCTAAAACTAATATAAAAGATATTTTATGTCTAATATTATTAGCTGTACTTGCATCTTCTATAAAATCAATAGGATACATAGGAATTTTATTAATCACATTCATATTACCGTTAAAAAATATAATAAAAGACAATAAAAAATATATGAAGTACGTAGCAATATTTTGTATTATTATGATTATTGCAGTTGTATTATCTAGTAAAAGCAGTATAAGTGCTCCAGGGGATCCTAGGGTTGAAGGAACTAATACTCGGAGAACAATTTAATTATGTAATAAATAACCCTATCAGATATGCTAAAATATTAACAAAGCATACGATAGATAACTTTGATAACTTGAAAAATTTAAGTTTTTTAAATGCACCTATGTTTTTCCCAAAAACTGCTTATAAAGCATTTATAGTAATACTAGCATATTTATTATTTATAAGTGTAACAGATTCAAGCAAGCATTTATCAGCTAAAACTAGATTAATTTTTATACTATCGTTTTTTGTAGTTTTTGCTATGACAAGTACGTCAATGTACTTATCATATACACCAGTTGGTGCAAGCTTTATAAATGGATATCAAAAGAGATATCTTTTCCCAATACTATTACTGCTACTTATGAGTTTGTCTATTAAAAAAGTTGAACTAAAAAATAAATTTAAGTATTCAGATTTATACATATGTTATCCATCAGCTCTTTTCTTAACAATATCAATTATAGATTTATTAATTAGTAGAATATAAGAGGAGAGAAATAAAATGAAAAATATAAAGAAAAAAGATATTATAATTTTTATATTTATTTTATTAGCTAATGTTATAATATTTAAAGAATTTTTAAAAGAACATTATACAACAGATAGTTATAATCTAATTGGGATAGGATATATTAATTATTTAAAAGAAAATTTTTTAACAGGTGGAAGAATTTTTTCTGCATTAATGTATTACATAGCTTTTATATTAAAAATTCCATATTTGAAATTCTTTTCAATATCATTATTTGCTGGCTTATTAATATCAAATGTGACATTTATAAAACTAAAACAAATTTGTTTTAGTTTAAAAGATAAATGGAATCCTTTGGAAATACTAATATTAGTGATAGCATCATATTATACTATTTTTAATGCTATGTATTTAGAAAACTTGTACTTTGCAGAAACATTCATAATGTCACTCAGTGTATACTTATATATGTTAGCAGCAAAATGTTTTTATGATAAAAAAAATAATTATATGATTAAAGCTATAATTTTTTTAATATTGGGAATGTTTTGCTATCAAGGAAGTATATCTGCCTTTTTTGCATTTTTAATTTTATTTGAATTTTTAAAAGATAAAAATATATTAAAAGCATGTAAAACTATTCTTTTAGCCTGTTTTCCAGTTGTAATAGCTATATTAGTGAACATGTTACAAATTAAAATTGTTTCACAAATATTACATATACAACAAGCAAGATTAAATTTTAATTTGTTTTATAACTTTTATAGGGGATTAGTAAATACAATTAAAATATTTATGAATACTATTTGCAATGGCTATTATTTTTATATTATAATTTTAGTAATTACATGTACATTAATTTACACATATATCAACCCCAAAAACGATAAAATCATATTAAAATTAATAATGATTGTTTTAGTATGTATAGGTGCAGCTATAATTCCTAGTTTAAGTACAGGCAGTGCAATGTCTTCTGCTAGAATAAGATTTTCAGTAGGAGCTTGCATCGGATTAATATTCTTATTTTTAGTAACTAAAACAGAAATATTTAGAACAAATAAAATAATAACAATTTTTTTAACTGCAATATTATTGGTCTATGGAGTATGCAATACATATAATTATATTAACACAATAAAAATAAGCAAAGAAATAAATAAAAATGATATTCGTAAATCAAAAGAGATAATAGAATGTATTGAAAAGTATGAAGAAGAAAATAAAATAGATGTAAAATATATAGCAATATATATTGGGATTAACATTAATTTATATAAAGAATACTATGAAAATCCAATTACTCCTTATCATGTAATGAACTGGAGTGCCTTAAGAACAACATGGTCAACAAAACAAATAATAGAATATTTGGGAAACAGAAAACTGACAGAAAGAAAACTTACAGAACAAGAAAAGGAAAATTATCTAAATACAGTTGATAAAGAAAAGAATTGGTTGATAAAGGATGATACAATTTATATTACATGTTATATAAATTGAGATATTACTAATTTAAGCATATTTTTAGGAGGTTATTTTGGACAAGTTAGTTTTAATAGATGGAAATAGCATTATAAATAGAGCATTTTATGGAATAATGGGAAATAAAATGCTAATGACAGAAGATCGGAACATATACAAATGCAGTATATGGTTTCTTAAGCATATTATTTAAAATATTAGACGACATACAACCTAAATATTTAGCAGTAGCATTTGATTTAAAAGCACCTACAAAAAGACATGAGATGTATGATAAATACAAAGCAAATAGAAAAGGAATGCCAGATGAACTTGCAATGCAAATGCCAATTCTTAAAGATGTACTTAAGGCGATGAATATTTGCATAATAGAAAAAGAAGGATATGAAGCAGATGATATTCTAGGAACTCTTGCAAAATGGGGACAGAATCAAGATCTAGATGTTACTGTTTTAACAGGTGATAGAGATAGTTTTCAATTAATAGATAAAAATATAAAAGTAAGAATACCTAGAACAAAAATGGGAAAAACAGAGACAGAAGATTATACAATAGAAAAAATTAAAGAAGAATATGGTTTAGAACCTTTAGATTTAATAGAAGTAAAAGGCTTAATGGGTGATACATCTGATAATATTCCAGGAGTTCCAGGAGTAGGAGAAAAAACAGCTTTAAATCTAATACAAGAATATAAAACTATTGATGGGGTATATGAAAATATAGAAAAACAAAAAGGAAAATTAAAAGAAAGACTAGAAGAAAACAAAGACCTTGCTTATTTATCAAGAACCTTAGGAACAATAGATATAAATGCACCTATAGAGAAGAATTTAGCATTATTAGAAAAAAGAGAATGGAACAACAAAGAAGTATTAGATATATTTAAAAAATTAAAGTTTAATAGATTTATAGATAGATTTAATCTTGTAAATTCAGAAAATATATCAACTAGTGAAACAAATGATAAACAAATAAAAATCGAATATCAAACTAATTTAAACAATGAAGACTTAGAGAAACTAAAATTAGAAATCATAGCAAAAAAATCCATGTATTACTATCTAGAAAAGAATTCTTTTGTAATATATTCAGAAGACATGAATAAATCATGTTATATAGATAATTTAAATTATTTTAAAGAAATATTTGAAAATCAGGATATTTTAAAATGTGGATACAAGCAAAAAGAAGAATATATTTTATTATGGGAAAATAATATACAAGCTAAGAACCTAATGTTTGATGTTTCAATCGCAGGATATATATTAAATTCTAATATTAATAAATATACGATAGAATATTTAGCAAATGAATATTTAAATTTTGATATTGAGGAATATTTAACAAAAGAGGGAATTTTATCAAAAAAAGAAAATCAAATAAATTTATTTGATGCAATAGAAGTTCAAAATAAAGATGTAGATAAAAATTATATATATTCGTATTTAATATTTAAATTGGTTAAAGTTTTAAGAGATAAGATGAATACCGAGAATAGTTTAAAATTATTTGAAGAGATAGAGATGCCACTTGTAGAAGTTTTAGCCAGCATGGAATACGAAGGAATATATGTTGACAAACAAGAACTTTTAGAATATGGAAAAGAATTGCAAGCAAAAATAGATATTTTAACTAAAGAAATATATGAACTAGCAGGAGAAGAATTTAATATAAATTCTACAAAACAATTAGGAGAAATATTATTTGAAAAGCTAAAATTAACAGCAGTTAAAAAAACTAAAACTGGTTATTCAACAGACGTAGACGTTTTAGAAAAAATAAAATATGAGCATCCAGTAATTGAAAAAATATTAGAATATAGGCAATTAGTTAAATTAAATTCTACTTATGTAGAAGGCTTAATTCCATATATAGATGAAAAAACGAGTAGAGTACACTCAAAATTCCATCAAACTGTTACAGCAACAGGAAGAATTAGTAGTACAGATCCTAATCTCCAAAATATACCTACTAGAGTGGAACTTGGTAAAAAATTAAGAAAGGTATTTAAGCCAAAAGAAGGTTCAATATATATTGATGCAGATTATTCACAAATAGAACTTAGAGTTTTAGCACATATTTCGCAAGATGAGCATATGATAGAGGCATTCAATAAAGATGAAGATATTCATGCACAAGCCGCTTCTAAAGTTTTAAACATACCAATAGAAGAAGTAACAAAAGAACAAAGAGCAAGTGCAAAAGCAGTAAATTTTGGAATAGTATATGGAATAAGTGATTTTGGACTTGGGCAGCAACTTGGAATATCTAGAAAAAAAGCTAAAGAATACATTGAACAATATTTAGATAAATATAGTGGTATAAAAAAATTTATGACCGATATAGTAGAAGAAACAAAGGAAAAAGGCTTTGTAGAAACACTTTATCATAGAAGAAGATATGTTCCAGAACTTAAATCAAACAATTATATGGTAAGACAGTTCGGAGGAAGAGTAGCAATGAATACTCCTATACA
>CANRFS010000073.1 GCA_947629965.1 uncultured Clostridia bacterium | reverse complement strand
AAAAATGGAAATGGAAATTGTTATCCTTGTATGGGATGCCGTTCATTCTTAACACCATATGTTGATCCTAAAACTAATAAACCTAAATATTATGGAAGATTTAATCAAGGTGTTGTAACAATAAACTTAGTTGATGTTGCACTATCATCTGGCAAAGATATGGACAAGTTCTGGGATATATATGAAGAAAGACTAGAATTATGTCACAGAGCACTTCAAGCAAGACATGAAAGATTAAGCAAAGCAACTAGCGATGTAGCACCAATACTATGGCAACATGGAGCACTTGCAAGACTTAAAAAAGGTGAAAGTATACATGATTTATTACATGGAGGATATTCAACAATTTCACTTGGATATGCAGGACTTTACGAATGTGTAAAATACATGACAGGAAATAGCCATACAGATAACGGAGTTGGTAAAGAATTTGGACTAAAAGTTATGCAAAAGCTAAATGATAAATGTAAAGAATGGAAAACAGCAGAAAACATAGATTACAGCGTATATGGAACACCAATTGAATCAACAACATATAAATTTGCAAAATGTTTAAAAGATAGATTTGGTGAAATAGAAGGAATAACAGACAGAAATTATATAACAAATTCTTACCATGTACCAGTATTTGAAGAAATAGATGCTTTCGAAAAACTAAAATTAGAAAGTGAATTCCAAAGATTAAGTCCAGGTGGAGCAATATCATATATAGAAACACCAAACCTACAAAACAATATAGATTCTGTTTTACAAGTAATTAAATTTATTTATGATAATATAATGTATGCAGAATTAAATACAAAGTCTGACTATTGTCAAAAATGTGGATTTGATGGAGAAATATTAATAGATGATAATCTAGAATGGTATTGTCCAAACTGTGGAAATAGAGACCATGACACATTGAATGTAGCAAGAAGAACATGTGGATATATAGGAAGTAATTTCTGGAACAAAGGAAGAACGCAAGAAATAAAAGAAAGAGTATTGCATATAGATAACAAAGATTACGAAGAATAGAGGTAACAAGTATGAGATACAACAAAATTAGAAAAATGGATATTTCAGATGGACCAGGAGTTAGAGTATCAATTTTTATGCAAGGGTGTACATTTAACTGCAAAGAATGTTTTAACCCAGAAACACATGACTTTAATGGTGGAAAAGAATTTACTGATGAAACCATAAGTAAAGTAATAAAATTATGTGAAAATGAAAACGTAACTGGACTATCAATTTTAGGCGGAGAACCACTTCATCCTAACAATATAGAAGGAACTACAAAACTTGTAAAAACATTTAAAGAAAAGCTACCAAACAAAAATATATGGATATGGTCAGGATTTACATTTGACAAGGACTTAAAAGATAAGGAAGTAATGAAATACACAGACGTACTAGTAGATGGAAGATATGTTGATGAATTAAGCAATCCAACACTAAAATGGAAAGGCTCAGAAAATCAAAGAGTTATAGATGTCCAAAAAAGTTTAAATAGCAATGACGTAATTTTATACAAATAAGTTTAAAAATTCAACAAAAAGGGATAAACCCATTTTGTTGAATTTTTCTATTGCCAAACAAAATTTAATCAATTATAATTATAATCTGTATAACACAAAAATAAATGGGAATAATTCAAATATAATTTAGGAGAAAAATTCATGATATTATCGATAATTCTAATAATAGTAGGTTTTTTTTTGCTAATAAAAGGAGCAGATTTTCTAGTTGATGGTTCAAGTAATGTAGCAAAAAAATTCAACATACCAGAAATAGTAATTGGACTAACAATAGTTTCAATTGGCACATCTATGCCAGAACTATTTGTTAGTATATCATCAGCAATAAATGGTTACCCAGATATGGCTATTGGTAATGTAATAGGAAGTAGTATTGCAAATTTACTTCTGATTTTAGGCGCTTCAGCAATAATAAAATCCATTAAATTTAAGCGAGAAACAAGATTAATAGAAATACCTTTATGTCTATTTGTTTCAATAATATTCCTTACATTGTGTAATATTGGACAAAATGTAACAAGAGTAGACGGAATAATACTAATTTCATTATTTATACTTTTTATTTTATATACAATTGTAATGTCATTTGAAGCCAAAAAATTTGATAAAGAAGATGATATAGGTGAAGATGAAGAAGCAAAACCTACTAAAGGACCTATAATTAAAGACATTATTTTTATAATTTTAGGATTCTTAGCGTTAAAATTTGGTGGCGATTTAGCTGTAGATAATACAGTAAAAATTGCTAAAATTTTAAACGTAAGTGAAAAAATAATTAGTATAACAATTCTTGCTATTGGAACTAGTCTGCCAGAACTTGTTACAAGTGTATCAGCTTCAATAAAAGGAGAAAGTGATATTGCAATAGGTAATATTTTAGGTTCAAATATTTTTAATATGTTACTTATAATTGGAACCTCATCACTCATAAAACCAATTGTATATAATATTAGTTATAATAAAGATATGATTATTTTACTAATAGCAACAACATTATTATCACTATTTACTATTATTCCACCAAAAAACAAAATGAACAAGACAAATGGAATTATATATTTTATAATGTATATATGTTATATGATAAGTTTATTCTATATATAATTATGGCAAAAAAGGGGACAGACCCCTTTTTTGCAAAATAAAAAAGTTAGAGAAATCTAACTTTTTTATTTATATATATTGACAAACTGTGAAAAAGTAGTATAATGTTAGAGTACTCTAACAAAAGGAGAGATTTTTTTATGCTTACAAAAATACAAGAAGAATATTTAAAAACTATATATATACTGCAAAATGAAGAAAAAAGAGCTAGGGTTACGGATATTGCTAGAATCTTAAATAAAACAAAACCCACTGTGAATTATGCAATTACAAATTTAAAAGAAGAAGGACTTGTAAATTACGAAACTTATGGTTCTATAACTTTAACAGAAGCAGGAATAAAACACGCTAGAAAGATTTTAGAGGCCTATGATATAGTTTATTTATTCTTAAATAGTATATTAGAAATTAATCCAAATGAAGCAAAACAAGAAGCAGAAAAAATAAAGGCCACAATTAGTGATGAAACACTTAATAAACTAGCAAAATACACACATAAAACTTTGGGGTTATATAGTTTAGAATGTGGGTATGATATAAATAATGAAAAATGTATGTCTTGCGTGCGAAGAACACGGAACAAAAAAATAGAATTTAGGCAAAGGGGACAGCCCCCTTTTGTTGAAAAATTAAATGAAAGGATAAAACTATGAACAACAATTTATTAGAAATAAAAGATTTATATGTAAATGCAGAAGAAAAAGAAATATTAAAAGGAATGAATTTAAAAATAAATAAAGGTGAAATTCATGTAATAATGGGACCAAATGGTTCAGGAAAGTCTACAACAGCAAATGCAATACTAAATAATCCTAGTTATAAAAAAACAAATGGAACGATTACATTTGAAGGAGAAGATATAACAAATTCAAAAACAGATGAAATAGCACGAAAAGGAATTTTTATGTCATTTCAATTACCAGAAGAAATACCTGGTGTATCAGTTACTAATTTTTTGAAATATGCAAAAAATAAAGTTACAGGAAAACCAGTTAAAATATTTGAATTTAAAAACGAACTTAAAAAATATATGGAAGAATTAAATATGAATCCAAGTTACATGGAAAGAAGCTTAAATGTAGGATTCTCTGGTGGAGAAAAAAAGAAAAACGAAATTCTTCAGCTTTTAGTATTAAATCCAAAACTTGCAATACTTGATGAAACTGATTCTGGACTTGATGTTGATGCAATAAAAACAGTATCAAAAGGAATAGAAATGTTTAAAAACAAGAAAAATGCAGTTTTGATAATAACACATAATACAAAAATTTTAAGCAATTTAAAGCCAGATTATGTACATGTTTTGGTTGATGGAAAAATAGTAAAAACTGGAGATTATAAACTTGCAAAAGAAATAGAAGAAAATGGATATTCAAAATATAGGAATTAAAAATAGCAGAAAAAATTTTTAATACTGACATCTCACTAGAAATAAAGAAAGGGTAATTTATGTCAAAAACTAAGATAGAAGATATAAATAGAAATATTTATGATATAAAAAATAAAGATGAATATGAATTTAAAATTGAAAAGGGTCTAACTCCAGATATAATAAAAGAAATATCTAAACAAAAAGATGAACCGGACTGGATGAGAGATTTTAGATTAAAGGCATTAGAAGTGTATAACAAATTGGATCTTCCAACATGGGGACCAGATATTTCTGAACTTAATATGAATGATATTGCAACATATGTAAAACCAAAATCGAAATTAAATAGTTCATGGGATGACGTTCCAGAGGATATAAAAAATACATTTGATAAACTTGGAATTCCAGAGGCAGAAAAGGAATCACTTGCAGGAGTTGGAGCTCAGTATGACTCAGAAGTAGTTTATCATAGTATGAAAGAAGAACTAATAAAACAAGGCGTAATATATACAGATATGGAAACAGCAGTTAGAAAATATCCGGGAATTGTTAAAGAACATTTTATGAAATGTGTTCCTATATATGACCATAAATTTGTAGCACTTCATGGAGCAGTTTGGTCTGGTGGTTCTTTTGTATATGTTCCAGAAGGTGTAAAAGTAGATATACCGCTTCAAAGCTATTTTAGATTAAATTCACCAGAAGCAGGACAATTTGAACACACATTGATTATAGTAAACGAAGGAGCAAGTCTTCATTTTATAGAAGGTTGTAGTGCACCTAAATATAATAAAGTAAATCTTCATGCAGGTTGTGTTGAACTATATGTAAAAGATAACGCACATTTAAGATATTCTACAATAGAAAACTGGTCAAAAAATATGCTTAATTTAAATACAAAAAAAGCATTAGTAGGAAAAAATGCTAGCATGGAATGGGTATCTGGATCATTTGGCTCAAAAGTTTCAATGCTATACCCTATGAGCATACTAAATGGAGAAGGAGCAAAAACAGAATTTACAGGAATTTCCTTTGCAGGAAAGGGACAAAACCTAGATAATGGATTTAAAGTTGTTCATAACGCACCAAATACATCTAGTGTTGTAAATAGCAAATCAATTTCAAAAGATGGTGGAAAATGTACTTATAGAGCTTTAACTAGAATTAATGAGCAAGCTAAAAAATCAAAAGGAATGGTATCTTGTGAGTCATTAATGCTTGATGATATTTCTATATCAGATACAATTCCAGTAAATGATGTAAGAACAGACGATGCAGAATTCTCACATGAAGCAAAGATAGGAAAAATTAGCGATAAAGCAATATTCTATTTAATGAGTAGAGGAATGTCAGAGGAAGATGCAAAAGCAATGATAGTAAGAGGTTTTGCATATCCAATTTCTAAAGAATTACCAGTAGAATATGCAGTAGAAATGAATAATCTTATTAATTTAGAACTTGAAGGTGCAATTGGTTAAATTTCGAAAATAAACTTCGTCCTGCGTCGTTATTTTAAATACAAAAAATGCTCAAAGTACTTTTGTACATTTCCGCTTTTTTGATTTAAAATGCCTAGCATTACTCGCTTATTTTCAAAATTATAATTTGAGTGAATAGAATTTAGCGTTTGAATTAATCTAGAAATTTATTTAGAAAGGAAGCAAAATGGAAAGTATTAAATTAAATGAAACACCTGTTAGGACTTCACGAAATTTTAATATGAATAATATAAAACTAGAAGATATTAAAATTCCAGATAACATTGGAAGTTTTGATAGTGTCTACATAAATTGTGAAACATCTAAAATACAAGTTGAAAAATCATCTAATAATAAATATAGTTTAGCCTATGGTTTAGGAGATATTTTTACAAATCAAGTTACAAACAATTCAAATCAAAGTTTAAAAGTGCAAGTTGATAGCAAGATAAATAAAGAATTACAAATAGATTTTAAATTTGACAGTCATAATTCTAATCTAGTTGATAACATTGTAATTGATGCAAGTGAAAATTCAAAAGGAACTATAATAATAAAATATTCATCAGATGAAAATAACGAATATTATCATAATGGAATAATAAAGCTATTTGCAAACAAAAATTCTAATATAAATGTGATAGTAGTTAATTTACTTAATTCTAACTCTAGCAACTTTATATCAATAGATAATGAACTTTGCGAAAATGCAGATGTAAATTATACAATAATTGATTTCGGGGGAAAAAGAAGTATTTCAAATTACTATTCAAATTTAAAAGGTGAGCTTTCTTCAAACTCATTAAACAGCATTTATTTAGGAAAAGAAAATCAATTATTTGATTTAAATTATATAGCAGAATTAAGAGGAATAAAAACAAATGTAGATATTGAAGTTCAGGGAGCTTTAAAAGATAAAGCAGTTAAGCATTTCAAAGGAACAATAGATTTTAAAAGAGGTGCAAAAAAAGCAAAAGGAAATGAAAATGAATCTTGTATGTTATTATCAGACACTGCAAAATCATTGGCACTTCCAATGCTTTTATGTAGTGAAGAAGATGTAGAAGGAAATCACTCAAGCAGTAGTGGCAAAACTAGCGAAAAAGAATTATTCTACATCATGAGCAGAGGATTTAATTTAAAAGAAGCAATGAAACTAATGGTAAGAGCAAAATTTAATAAAATATTAGAAAAAATCAAAAACGAAGATTTAAAAAATGAAATAATTAATGAGATAGACAAGAAATTAGATTAGATAAATTGTTGTTTGTTTAAATGTTTTTAAGTTAATTTAATTCGTAAAATAGTTTAAATATAATTTT
>CANRFS010000072.1 GCA_947629965.1 uncultured Clostridia bacterium | reverse complement strand
TATTCTATGGCATTAGAAAGTATAGTTTATAGTGATTTATTGTCAAAAGGATATGAAGTATATATTGGAAAAACAAAAAAAGAAGAAGTAGATTTTGTAGCAACTAAAAATAAAGATTTTAAATATATACAAGTTTGCTATAAATTAGCTTCAGAGGAAACGAAACAAAGAGAATTTGGAGCATATAAAGGAATTAATGATTCATATCCTAAATATATTATATCGTTGGATGATGAAGATTACTCAAAAGATGGAATTCAACATATTAATATATTTGATTTTTTAATGAATGATAATTTTTAATCCCCAAATTTAAAGATTTTACCCCAGTATGCACAACAGAAATGATAGCATTTACAAAATCACATACATATTTTAAAAATTTAAATACAGAACTTTTAGGATTAAGTGTAGATAGTAACAGTTCACATTTAGCATGGGTATACGACATTTATTGTAAAACTGGAGTAAAAGTATCATTTCCAATAATAGCAGATAGAAATGGAGAAATAGCAAGAAAATATGGAATGATAGCAAATGATATAAGTAATACAGAAACAGTTAGAAATGTTTTTGTTATTGACGATAAAGGAATTATAAGAACAATTTTAATTTATCCATTAAATATAGGAAGATTCATTCCTGAAATAATAAGAATTGTAGAGGCTCTGCAAATGGCAGAATGTGCTAAAGGCTCAACTCCAGCAAATTGGATACCAAATCAGCCAATAATAGTTCCAGCACCAAAAACCTTTGAAGGTTTGTTAGAAAGAAATGAAGAAATTGAAAAGAATAGAAATGGAATGAGTTGGTATTTAAGTTTTAAAAATGCACCAAAACAATGTATAGAAGGAAATGAAAAAAAGAAATTAGAATAATATGAAAATTGTTATATATATTTTTTAAACTTACTTTATATTAATATTTTAAACAATTTTGTAAATAATATTAATATATTAATTTAAAGGAGGTTTAAAATGGAAGGAAAACAATTAATAAATTGTACTGTTTGTAGTTGTGCATTCAATAACGACAAAACACAAAAATGCGAGTTAGAAGATATAATTGTAAGACCATGTACAAATTGCAGCAATGGTAATCCAGAAGACGAATCTATGTGTGGAAGTTACAGATGTAGTGACGAGGAAGAAAACCAATAATTTATAAGACGAGAAGTAAAATATAAATTACTTCTCTCATTGCAGAGATTATGAAACAAAAATCGCTTTGAATTTAGAAGTAAGTCCAAGGCGATTTTATTTGCAAAACTATATTTACCAAAAATGTTATTGACAAGTTAAATTTTAAGAAATAGAATATGGTTATAAAATATAAGGAGGTAAGATTATGCCATTAGTAACAACAAAAGAAATGTTTGAAAAATCTATGAAAGAAAAATTTGCAATAGGAGCATTTAATATAAACAATATGGAAATAATACAAGGAATAGTAGATGCAGCACAAAAACAAAATTCACCAGTTATACTTCAGGCATCAAGTGGTGCAATAAAATATGCAAGAATTAAATATTTAATGAAAATGGTAGAAGCAGCAGTTGAAGAAACAACAATTCCAATTGCAATTCACTTAGACCACGGAGCTGACTTTGAAACATGTAAAATGTGTATTGATAATGGGTTTACATCAGTAATGATAGATGGTTCAAAATATAGTTTTGAGGAAAATGTAGCTATAACAAAAAAAGTTGTAGATTATGCTCATGAACATGGCGTTGTAGTTGAAGCAGAATTAGGACAACTTGCAGGAATAGAAGATGATGTAAATGTATCAGAATCTGATGCAAAATATACAGACCCAGATCAAGCAAAAGAATTTGTGGAAAGAACAGGATGTGACTCTTTAGCAATAGCAATTGGCACAAGCCATGGTGCATATAAATTTAAAGGCGAAGCAAAACTTAGAATGGATATATTAGCAAAAGTAAAAGAAAAAATTCCAAATACTCCTATAGTTTTGCATGGAGCTTCAACAGTAATTCCAGAATTAGTAGAAACATGTAATAAATATGGTGGGGATATACCAGGTGCGAAAGGTGTTCCAGATGAAATTTTACATGAAGCAAGTATATCAGGAGTTTCAAAAATAAATGTTGATACAGATTTAAGATTAGCATTTACGGGAGAAATAAGAAAGAGCTTAGCAGAGAATCCATCAGCATTTGATCCAAGAAAATATTTAACACCAGCAAGAGAAAAAATTACAGAAGTAGTAGAACACAAAATAAAAGATGTATTTGGATCATCAAATAAAGCATAAATAAAATAAAGGAGAGCTAAATTTTGGCTCTCCTCATTTTCATTTCTGCATCTTTTTTAGCAATATCGCGTCTTTTATCATATAACTTTTTACCTTTTCCAATTCCTAATTCTATTTTAACAAAATTGCCTTTAAAATACATAGAAAGTGGTACAAGAGAGTATCCTTTTTGCTTTATTAGGCCGACTAATTTATTTATTTCTCTTTTATTTACTAATAATTTTCTATCTCTTAAAGGATCTTTGTTGTATATATTTCCAAATTCATATGGACTTATATGTAAATTATATATGTATAACTCTCCATTTTTTATACCAGCATAACTATCTTTTAAATTAGCTTTACCATTTCTAACAGACTTAATTTCTGTACCAGATAAAACTATTCCAGTTTCAAGTGTATCTTCTATTGTATAATTATGTCTTGCTGTTGGATTTTTTGAAATTATTTTAGCCATAATAAACTAACCTCTTTAAAATATATTTTTTAAATTATATCACAAAAAACAAATAAAACATATAAATAAAATAAAAAAATAGAAAGCATTTAAAGCTTTCTATTTTAAATTAATGTTTTTCATTTTGATAAGCATAATACCAAACTACACCAATTATTACAACAGCAGCTACTGCAACAGCAATCCATGTCCATATTGTAGCATTCATAGCAGTTCCTGTTATTGTATCTTCTGCAGTAGTTCTAGTAGCTGTATAACCATCATTTCCTGCATTTCCCATAGAATCTGCTCCATCCATAATAGCACCACCGATATCGCGAGCACCATTTTCTATTGTATCCTCGGCAGTTCCAACAGCATTTCTCGCATCTTCAGCAAGATTTTGAGCTCCATTTACTACGGTGTTTGTTGCTCCGTTTGCAGCATTTTTCATATCATTTCCAGCATCATTTGCAAAACACATAGTGCTTATGGTTATAATAATTAAGGCTACTAAAAATAATATAATAGATTTTCTTTTCATATAAATTACCTCCTAAACTTTATTGCTAAAAAACCTATTTATATTATTTATAATTTATAAAAAAATATTCATAAAAAAACAACTTTTGCAAATTTTATGCAAAAGTTGTGAAAAATATTTTTTATTTAAGTCTAATTAAAATTGCAATAGCAAGTAAAATTAATAGAATTCCTATTACTATTATTGCTATTGATAAAATATTTTCTACAGTAAAAAAATTATCTTCTTCGCTTGTAGTAATAGAAGTTATTCTTGGAGTTTCAACAGTATTAGTAACATCTTCATCTGATGGTTCTACAGTATCTGTATTAAAATCTGAAACTTCATTTGATGGTTCTACAGTTTCATTAGAAATAGTATTAGTATTTTCATTTGGTACATTATTTCCTACTAATGAATCATAAGGTTGTAAATTCATATTGATATTTGAAGCATTAACGGTTGTAAAAAATAACAAAATTAAAATTAGTAAAAGCATATAAATTTTAAATATTTTTTTCATATGTATCCTCCTTATATTTATTATCTATTAATATTATTATCATACACAAAAATCAATTATTTGTCTATAAATTTTATCATATTTTAAAAGAGAATTAAGTTGTTTAAAACTATTGTCGAAATATGATAATATTTTATTGAATTTTATATTTTGTAGTGATAAAATGAATTTATTAAAATATTTAATATAAAATTGAAAGAGAAGAAGTAATTATGAAGGAAAAAGTAGTTATATTTGTTTCAATTTTGTTAGCTATAATAGTATTTTTTACAGTTTGTGCAACTACTATGGTAGTAATAAATAAAGGTAAAGTAGTACAAACAGCTAGTACCTTGAGTAACTATAATGCAGAAAAAGAAAATTCTATTAATGAAAATATAGAGACTAATAATATTATTAAAAAAGAGAGCAAAAAAACAACTCAAACTGAAAATAAAATTGTTAATGAAAAAGCTAAAGAAGAAACAAAAAATAAAAAAGAAGAAATTTATAAAGCAGTAGATGAAAAAGTTTATGCAATTACAACAGTTCATATAAGAGAGAAAGATGATACAGAGAGTAATATACTTGCTACAGTTAATTTGGGAGATAATTTGCAAAGAGTTGCTGTTGGTAGTAATGGTTGGAGTAAAATAAAATATAATAATGTAGTGGGATATATTTCGACTCAATATATATCTGAAGAAAAACCACCAGAGAAAGAAAAAGTAGATATAGAGATAAATACTGAACGAAAAATAGATCCATCTAAACCAATGGTAGCATTAACATTTGATGATGGACCAAATCCAAATTCAACACCTAGAATTTTAGATGCTTTAGAAAAAAATAAATGTGTAGCAACATTTTTTGACTTGGGTACATGTATGAGTAATTATCCAGATATTACAAAAAGGGAAGAAGCAATTGGATGCGAAGTAGGTTCACATACATATGGACATAAGAATTTAGATAATTTATCAAAAGAGCAAATATTAGAAGATATAAAAAATGCTGAGATTGTATATAAAAATACATTGGGACATGATTTGACTTTGGTAAGACCACCATATGGAAATGCAAATAGCATAGTAAAATTGACTCTAAACTATCCATTAATAAATTGGGATGTAGATACTTTGGACTGGAAAAGTAAAAACAAGGATAGTATAATAGCAGAAGTAAAAAAAGTTGGAAATCTAGATGGAAGAATAATATTAATGCACTCAATTTATAATTCAACTGCTGATGCTGTTGAGGAATTGATACCACAATTATTAAATGAAGGATATCAACTTGTTACAATATCAGAACTTGCAAAATATAAAAATATTGAATTAAAAACCCATACAGCATATTGGGGATTTAAGTAAATTAAATTTTAAGGAGAAATTTATATGTATAAAAATTTAAAATTAATTATTATTACTCTTATTTCTGTGTTACTATTAATAGCTTTTTCTTGTAATTCTTATGCAACTAATTTAGAGTACGATATGATGGAATTAAAGGAAAAAATTGATAGTATTAATCTTAGTGATATAAAAAATTCAGAAGATTTAAAAAAATATTTTTCAAACAAGCCAGATATTAACGAATCTGATATAGTAGAAGTATATACAGAGTTAACGGAAAAATTTTCTAATCAAGATATTGCAAGTATGATAGAAGAAAACAAGGAAATAATATTAGAAAAGTCAAAAGTAGATGAAAAAATATTAGATACTGCAACTACAGTTTTAAATTCATTAGATACAGAAACAACAAAGCAAATACTAAAAGAAGATTTAAATATAGAAGAGATAAAACAAAAATTAGATAATGGATATACTTTAAATCAAGTAATTCAAGAATTAGAAGATGAACTACCAATATCAAAAGTGGCTTCTATTAGTTTTAAATTGTTATTTGCATCTAGAATTGTTAAAACAGTTCTAATAGTATCAATTGTATTATTAATATATAGAATAATGATTAGATGGATAATACTTAAAAAAGCAGGAAAACATGGTTGGGCAACTTTAATACCAATTTATAATGAAGTTACATATCTAAAAGTGGCTGGAATTAATCCATGGTGGATTTTAATTAATCTAATTCCAGTAGTAGGATGGGTAATTTATGGAATAGTAGAAATTGTATCTAGATTTACACTAGCATATTCATTTAAAAGAGGTATTGGATTTGGACTTGGATTAGTATTCCTAGCAATTATATTTGAGTCTGTATTAGCGTTTAGCAAAAATATTAAATATGTTGGACTCGATGAAGCTGAAGAATAGAATATAATAATTACAAAGCAAAAATAAGGTGAAACTATGAGCAAAACAGTCAATATTATAAACTTTTATATATTAGCAAATAAATTAAAAGAAAAAATTAGGACAGGCTGGATAGAAGTAAAAATTAATAAGAATAGGCTAGAAAGTGTGGCAGAGCATATATATGGTACTTTAATTTTATCAATTGCAATTGATAGTGAGTACAATATTGGGTTAAATATGGAGAAAATATTAAAAATGCTAACACTTCATGAATTAGAAGAAATACTAATGCCAGACTATACTATTAGATCTGGGATAACACCAGAAGAAAAAATAGCTAATGGTAAAAAATCAGTTAAGCAAGTAGTAAATGGCTTAATAAAAGAACAAGAAATCGAGAATTTGCTAGATGAGTTTAATGAAAGAAAAACAAAAGAAGCAATTTTTTGCTATCATGTTGATAAATTGGAATGTGATTTTCAAGCAAAACTATATGATTTAGAAGGTGCATTTAGCATAGATGAAGCTAAAAAGGATGTGCCATATTATGGAGAAAGAGGCAACGAAATAGAAAGTATAGCAAAAAATGCTAGCGATTTTTGGATAGAGTATGATAGAGAAAGATATAAAGATGATAAAATATTTGAGGACTTATTAAATGAAATTCAAGGTTTGAAATAATAAAATATAAGAATAAAAAAGAAAAGCAAAAAAGACTTTACTTTTCTTTTTGTTTGCCCGCCATGGGCGGACTCTAACGGGTGAAAGTCCCGAATGCACCTAGGCGACGAGGAAGCA
>CANRFS010000071.1 GCA_947629965.1 uncultured Clostridia bacterium | reverse complement strand
ATGCAAAAAGCTGTTTAGAAAGAAGCGGAAATGTAATAATACAAGACAAAATTGAAGGAAGAGAATTTACAGTAATGGCATTAACAGATGGAGAAAATATAGTAGTTACTCCAACAACCTTTGATTATCCATACAGATTTGATGAAGACAAAGGACCCGGAACTGGAGGAATGGGTTGTCTAAGTTTTGGAAATGGTATGTTACCATTTTTAGAAAAATCAGATATAAATGAATGTGCACAACTTATAAAAAATACTTTAAAATATATAAATAAAGACTCAATAGAATTTAATGGAGTAATATATGGTGGATTTTTTAAAACAAATAATGGAATAAAATTTATAGAGTTTAACAGTAGATTCGGAGATCCAGAGGCATTAAATGTATTAAATTCACTAGAAACTCCATTTACAGATGTAATGAAAAATATATTTAATAAAACATTAAATGAGGATAATTGTAAATTCAAAAAGAATTACACATTTACTGTTTATGTAGTAACAAAAGAATACGCAGTAGAAAATAGGAAAGAACCATTAGTCTTTACATTAAACAAAGAAAACATAGAAAATCAAGGAGTAAAGATATATTTTGCAAATACCAAAAATATAGAAGGAAATACTTATTCGTCTATAAGTAACTCAAGATTATTTGGACTTACAGCCTCAGGTAGCACCTTAGAAGAGGCAAAAGAAAAGGTATATAGCTCAATAAATGGAAATATTGATGAAAAGTTAGATTATAGAAAAGATATTGGAAATATATATGAGCACTAAAAAAGATTTTGGGGTAATCCCAAAGTCTTTTATTTAATTTAAATTAGTGTTTGTTCTTTCTACTGTGTTTTCTTCTATATCCTGTGATTTTTCTGCTTTAATATGTTTATTAACTGCAGAGCTAACAACATTTACATATGATAAATGTTTATCATAATTAAATTGCTCATCATAATATTCTAAAGTTCTAAAAAATAGTGGCGATAATGCAACGATAGTGTCATAATCAAATTCAGTTTCTTTAGATTTTTCAATAGAAGCATTTTCTTTAGGCTTTAAATCCATTTCAGTTTCTTCTTTAAGAGAAATTGAATCAGTATTATCAGGCTCTTTTGAATCAGCTATTTCTGGTTCAAAAGCTTTAATTGTTTTTTGACTATTCTTTTCTTCTATGCTTTCGGAAATTTCATTAGTTTTTGCTTCCTCGGATAAAGCAACTTCATTAGTTTCGTTAGTTTTTGCTTCCTCAGATAAATCAACTCCATTAGTTTCATTAGGTTTAATTTCTTCAGACAGATCTATTTCATCAGTTTCATCAAGTTTAACCTTATTCTGTTTATCTTCGTGCGAAACAGCTAAAGGTATTTCTATACCAGAATTAATTATGTCTTCAATAGATGTAGGTTTGTCTTCTTTTGTGTAACTTGCAATTCTTGCTCTTTCAGCCTTTGAATAAATAACTTGAATATTTTTATTAAAATAATCATTAGCGATAGCTCTATTTTGTGGAAGTAGCAAGTTAAAATAGCTAATTATTGCATATCTTTTTGTTTCATTAATATTTTTATATTCATCAAAAGATAGAGTGTCTTTTGCCATATCTATTTCAGGTTTTGGTAATTTATTTAAGTATGTTGGCGAATAATTTAAATATGTAGCATTTAATATTAACGCTTTATATTTATCATTAAATTTTATATTGCTATTTTTATAAACCCATCTAAACATTTCATCAACACTATTTGGAGAATTAGAAATTGAGACAAGAGCAGCATATGCGCTTGCTTGAACAGATAAATCTGAAAAAGTTTTATTATTATATTCTTCTATCAATTTATCTGTATCATCAATTTTGGGCTCTTCTCTTGCAATAGATTGCAAAAACTCATCAGATGTAAAACGTTTAATTTCTGTTTGATGTTTAATAAAATCATCAATAGTATATTTATCATTAATAGAATATTTTTTCTCCCAACGATTTAGATAATCTTTTAGCTCATCCATTGTACCAGTTTTTTTTGTTATATCTACAAGTTCACTAAATGCTTCCTCTTGCTTAAAAGAATTTTCTTTTATATTTTTTTCACTGGTATTATATTTTATCCTTTTTTGATACATATCTAAAAAACCTGATATAGGATATTTATCTTCCCATTTTTTAATTTTCTTTTTAAGCAAATCATAGTCATTAGTATCACTTATTAATCTATAAAGTTCTCTCATGGCTTTTGACTGCTTTTCTATTTTTTTTACTTCATTTAATTTTAACTGACTTAAAATATATTGAGTAACAGTAGAGTAATACTGATTAAGTAAAAATTCAATTCTTTTTTTAAAGTCAGATCGAGAAGAAGTGCTAGGTCGATCTAAAAGTTTTCTATATTTATTTTTCCATTCAGCAATTCGGGCATCTAGTATTTCTATGTCTTGTAATTGCATAGCTTCAGCAATTATCTGACAAAGCTCGTCGTAAGCATCATCTTCTAATTTTTTTAAATCCTTTTCGCTAATATCATTAGAATTACTCATAACTTTCCTCCAAAAATATATATCTAAGGTGTTTCAGATCCAGCTGTTTCCTGATAATTATTCCACATCCACGCTACACATTGAGCAAGAGCTTTCAATTCATCACTAACTGAAGAGCTGGTAAGAACAGAATAACAATATGACAATACACTGTAATTTAATGACCAAGATCCAATTTGAATAGGTGGGTAAAGATTCCACTCTGAAATATTTGCTATAGGGTTTTTTAGCTCATAAAGTGAACCGATTCTTTTGCAACTCATATTTTTTTGCTAATGTAGCTCTTGTTACCTTAAACTTATGTATTATAGAAAAGCTATCATTTTTAGATAAAAGAATTGATGAACCTTCATATTCTATTCCAGCAGGTAACTTGCCACTGGTAGTTGCTTTGTATTTTTTCATGCTACTAGAAGATATTTGTTCAGCAGGTGCAACAAAGACAGGTATCCAATCAGAATCCCCACCGAGCCGAAGCTATTAAATTGGTACGTCCAGGAGATGTAGCTTGTATAATAGTTTCGGAACCAGAAGTATTAGTTATTTGAGCTATACTAGGGTCTTCAACTTTCCAAGTTATTGTATCATTTGGTTCAGATGTTTCTGCACTTACTGTTTTCTCTTGAATTACATCATTGTTTAATTGAAGTCCAATAAAACTACTACTAGATTTTATTATATGTATTTTAGATTCTTCAGGCTCTTCCTGTGATTGAGATCCTTCTAAATATTCGTCTATTGAGTTATATGATGTTCCATCTATGCTTATCATTTCTAAGGTTTCCTCATCTGCCATTGCCTTTTCTGTTTTAATTTTGGCTTCTTGTGCTTTTGCGATTAGTCCTCCATTTAAAGCGACAGTAAGTGTTATTCCTATTAATATTAACATAACTATTATTGTAATTATTAGAGATATCAAGGTAACACCTTTGTAGTTAGATCTTGTTTTTATAAAATTCATTTGTTTTTCTCCTTCTTTTGTTTTAGTATTTTTTTCAATAAACGTAAATTAATGTTTATAATCATTAGTTCAATTATATTTCATAAATTTTTCTTTTGCAATATTTTCTATATATTTTCTTATATTTAGTAGTACTTTTATTGATCAAAATCATAATCTACTATTTAAAACAAAATAAATTTATGATAAAATATAAAATATCAATTTGTAAAAGGAATGATTTAAATGATAAAAAGAAATGAAACAAAAAAAATATTTGTAGGAGATGTGCAAATAGGAGGACAAAATAAAGTAGTAATACAGTCAATGACCAATACAAAAACAAAAGACGTAGAATCAACAGTAGAACAAATTTTAAAATTAGAAGATGCAGGATGTGAAATTATAAGAGTAGCATGTCTAGATATAGAAGATGCAAAAGCAATTTCAGAAATAAAAAAGAAAATACATATTCCAATAGTTTCAGACATACATTTTGATTATAGAATTGCTATTGAAGCAGCAAAAGCGGGAGTTGATAAAATAAGAATTAATCCAGGAAATATTGGATCAAACGACAGAGTAAAAGCAGTTGTAGATATATGCAAAGAAAAACATATTCCAATTAGAATAGGAGTTAATAGCGGTTCTCTTCCAAAAGATATTTTAGAAAGAGATGGAAAACCAACTGCTAAAGGAATGGTAGAAGCGGGATTAAGACACATAAAAATATTAGAAGATTTAAATTTTTATGATATAGCATTATCATTAAAAGCATCGTCTTTAGACTTATGTATAGACAGTTACCTAGAGGCAGCAAATACAATACAATATCCATTGCATTTAGGTGTAACACATGCAGGAACAGAATTTAGCGGAACAGTAAGTTCTAGTATAGGACTAGGAGCATTATTAAGATTAGGAATAGGTGATACAATTAGAGTTTCACTATCTGCAGATCCAGTAAAAGAAATAAAAGTTGCAAAAGAAATTCTAAAGGACTGCAACCTTTATAAATCACCAACATTAATTGCATGTCCTACATGTGGAAGAATTCAATATGATTTAATACCAATAGCAAATGAAATAGAAGATTTTCTTCAAACAATAAAATCAGATATAACAGTAGCAGTAATGGGATGCCGGAGTTAATGGACCAAATGAAGCAAGACATGCAGATATTGGAATTGCAGGAGGAATAAAAGAAGGGTTGCTATTTAAAAAAGGCGAAATCATAAGAAAAGTAAAACAAGAAGACATTGTAAGAGTGTTAAAAGAAGAAATTTTAAAAATGGTGAAATAGGAGAAAAACATGGACATTATCGTTGGCAAAACAGCAGGATTTTGCTTCGGTGTAGCAAATGCTGTAAACAAAACCAGTAAATTTTTAAAAGAAAATGAAAATACATTTTGCTTAGGAGAATTAGTACATAATAAACAGGTAATAAATGACCTAGAAGAAAAGGGCCTAAAAATTGTAGATAATGTAGAGCAAGCAAAACAAAATGTAATAATAAGAGCACATGGAACTACAAAGCAAATTTATGATAAAGCTATTAGGATGGGACTGAAAGTAGTAGATTTAACATGTCCTAAAGTTATAAGAATACATAAAATTGCAGAAGAATCTGCAAGAGATGGTAATTACATATTTTTAATTGGAAATAGCAGTCATCCAGAGACGATAGGCACAATAAGTTATTGTGGTAAGAATTCGTGTATAATTGAAACAGAGCAAGATATAAAAAACGCAATACAACAGTTAGTAAAGTCAAAAATAAAAAAAGTAGTTATTTTAGCTCAAACTACTTTTAGCATGGAAAAATTTAATAAATTTGTTAAAATAATTCAAGAAAGCATAAAAGATAAAGATATAGAATTGAAAACAGAAATGACAATATGTGATGCAACAAGATTAAGACAAGAGGAAACAGAAAAAATGTCAGCTATAGTAGATATGATGATAATAATAGGTGGAAAACACAGTTCAAATACAAGTAAATTATATGAAATTTCTGAAAAAAATTGTAAATGCAGCATATTAATAGAAGAAGAGAAAGAACTAAATTTACAAGAATTGAAAAATTATGAAAAAATTGGAATTATGGCAGGAGCCTCTACACCAAACAAAACTATCAAAGCAGTAGTTGAAAAGTTACAAAAAGTATGTTAAAATAAAAATGATATATTGCAATTAGAAAGGAAAAAAGTATAATTATGAATCAAATACTTATTGATGAAAAATTATATGTAACACCAGAATTAAAAAGAAAGAAAAAAATTTTTAGGATAGAATTCTTTTTATCTGTTTTTTTGTTATGCGTGTTATCTAGCTATGCAATATATGCAGAATACGATAGAAATAAAAGTGAACAAGTTTCGCAAGAGATATTAGAAGGAATAGAATTTAAAAGTGGTACAGAAATTGTTGAAGAAGAGGTAACTGTTATAGTATTAAATGCCATACCAGAAGACGACGATGTTGCACAAGTACAAACTATTTTAAAAGAAGTGCCGGTTGATATTCCTGATGAACAAAAAACTGTAGCAAGTGATGGAACTGAGTATTATACAATAGGAGTTATAAATATACCATCAATAGATGTAAATTATCCAATACTATCTACATATTCAGATGCACTACTAAAAATTGCACCATGTAAATTTCATGGACCAAACCCAAACGAAGTTGGAAATCTATGTATAGCTGGACATAACTATAAAAACTCAAAGTTCTTTAGTAAAGTACCAAGTTTAGATAAAGGAGATATAATTGAAATAACAGATTTGGGTGATAATACTTTAAAATATGAGGTATATGATAAATTTATAGTAAATCCAGATGAATTAGAATGTACAAGTCAAAAGACAGAAGGAAAAAGAGAAATAACATTAATTACTTGTACAAATGATAATAAACAAAGATATATTATAAAGGCAAGAGAAATATAATAGAGTAGTATCAAAATAAATTAATCCTTCATAGAATATAGAGAATATATTTATGGAGGTTTTTTATGGCTAAAATATTAGTTTTTAACAATGATACAAATAGAATGGAAACATACTATAGAGAAGAAAATCAGTCGATGCCATATAATGCAAATAGAAGCTTAACTGTTGGAGAATTCAGAGGTTCGAGTGGTAGTCCTACACTTTGGACAACAAAAAGGGCAATGCAAAGTTTTAATACAACAAGATACTTATATGGTAGTGCAATACCGGTTGGATTTGCATTTAAAAGGCCATGGGAAGGTGGACACGGCTCGCAAAGTCAGCACTATGCAGGGGTTGCATTTGATGCAGGGCAACTTTTAAGTAGCACACAACGAAATAGATTAAGAAATACAGCAATAAATTCAGGAGTTTGGTCATACGTTGAACCTGCT
>CANRFS010000070.1 GCA_947629965.1 uncultured Clostridia bacterium | reverse complement strand
GAATCCAAAATTATTATGAAATAATAATTTTGGTGAAGAAGGACGTCTTGAAAAAATTATATTAAACTATTTTACAGGAATAAATAAAATAAACAACAATTTATCGAAGGAATAAGAATGAAAAAAATAATAAATAATATTTTAGAACTCGTATATCCGCCAACATGTGGCTTTTGTGGTAAAATATGTAGCAATTATATTTGCACAAAATGTTATGCAAAAATAAAAAAATACGAAATTAAAAACAGAAAAAATTATAAAGTAAAAGACATGTATTTTGATGAAATGTATAACGTTTTTAGATATGAAGAAGATATAAGAAATATATTAATAAGATATAAATTTCAAAACAAAGCATATCTATATAAAACTTTTTCGAAAATAATATTAAATAATAAAAAAATATGTGGCAATTTAAAAAAATATGATATAATAATTCCAGTTCCAATACACAAAAAAAGAAAACATCGAAGGGGATATAATCAAACTGAGCTTGTGGCTAAAGAAATATCACATCAGTTAAAGATAAAAATGGGAAAAGACGTACTAATAAAAAATATAAACACAAAAGCACAATCAGAATTATCGAAAAAAGAAAGAAATGACAATATAAAAGGTGCATTTAAAGTACAAAATTTGCAAAAAATAAAAAATAAAAAAATATTACTTATTGATGATATTTATACAACTGGTAATACAGCAAATGAATGTAGCAAAATGCTTAAATTAGCTGGCGCAAAGAACATAGGAATATTAACAATAGCAAAAGATTAAGGGAGGACTACAAATGGAAGATTTAGTTGAGAGTATATTAGATTATGTAAGAGCAGATTATACAGATTATGCAATAATGATAAATGGAGAATGGGGAAGTGGAAAAACTTATTTTTGGAATAATAAAATAAGAAATAAAATAGATTCGTTACAATTAAATGGTAAAACATATACAACTATATATATGTCTTTATACGGAATTTCAAATTTAGAGGATATAAGTAAAAAAATATTTATAGAAACTACTCAACTTATGGATAAAAATATGAGAAAATATATGAATGCAACAGGGCAACAATCGATACCAGAATACGCAAAAACAGGACTTGACATGGCAAATCTTTTTGGTGTAACACAAAATGGGGATAAAGTAGATTACAGTAAGTTTTTCTCTACAGATGATAAAGTGTTATGCTTTGATGACCTAGAAAGAGCTAATGTTGATGTTATAGATATACTAGGATATATAAATAACTTTGTTGAGCATGATCATATAAAAACAATTATAATATGTAATGAAAAAGAACTTTCAACAAAATTAAAAAGCACTAACTTAGAAATGAAAACATTTATAGCAACATATCTTTTAGACAAAGAAGGAGATTTATCTAAAACTGATAAGCCAATGGTTGAAAAAATACAAGATAAAATAGAATATGTATTTGACAAAGCAAATGACTATGAAAGAATAAAAGAAAAATTAATAGGAGAAACTTTTGAGTACGTTCCAGAGTTTAGTTACATTATAAATGGAATTTTAATGAGATATGAAAGCAATACGGAATTAATTAGATTTCTTAGAGAGAATACAAATTATATAATTTCTACATTTAATAAAAGTGGAACAAGAAACTTAAGAATATTAAAACATGCTTTAAATGACTTCAAAAAAGTATACGAAATGGTAAATAAATATTATCCAAATACAAATTATAGAATTTTGCAAACTATGCTTATATTTACAATAGCAATATCATTTGAAATAAAAGCAGGAAAAGTTACAAAAGATAAATTTATAAACATAGCAGATAACGAAGAATACAAATCAATATTAGTTTCTTCAAGAGTTTTAATGGATAACAGACAATTCTATATAAAAGAATTCGATAACAACTATTACTATAATTTTAAATCAGAATATAGATTCTTTAAATTTATAGAAATATATGTAAGAACAAGAATATTCGATATGAAAACTTTTAAAAGCAATATGGAAGTTATAATAAATACTGTAGACACAGAAAAACTTCC
The DNA here is from genome assembly GCA_947629965.1 of uncultured Clostridia bacterium. Lineage (GTDB taxonomy): Bacteria > Bacillota > Clostridia > TANB77 > CAG-508 > CAG-452. Next base: position 5,040 of record CANRFS010000070.1, on the reverse strand, counting down.
AGGATATAAAAGGTTACTTACAGAAGAATATTGGAAAATTGATGATGACCAATTCCCAGGAGTTATTGAAGAAGTTTTAGAAGATGTAAAAAATGGTAGAGTTAAACTTTTAGATACAGTTAAATTATTTATATATTTTACCTATTTTATAAAAAAAGGGTTAATTGGATATGATATAAAAACGATAAGTTCAATATTTTTTAATGGAATGAATGTATCAGCATTAACTTCTGAATATTATGAAAATCCTGATGAAGAAATTAGTAGCATTATATTAGAAGAAAAAACACCAGAAATAGATGAAATACTTAATCATTTTTATATGATAAACAGAGCATTAAAAGATAAGATGTATTCAGAAAAAGCAGACGGAATCTTTAAATGCATACCAATGAAAATGGAAATGTTTTATGAAAGATTTGATAAAGAATGTATGGATGTTCCAATATTTAAATATTATGATCCATATCAAATGTACCAAAGAATATCTTGTGCAAGCAACGAAGATATAGTAACGATTAAAGAAAAACTTCTAGACAGAGCAGAAAAGTACACAAAAGAAATAGAGCCAGAAATGAAAAACATAAGACAATTAAAACAAATAATAGACGACTATGTTTGTGGTAAAGAAATGGGAATTAAAATAGTAATGTTAAAAGAATTTGCAAAAGATTTAGGAACTATATTAGAAAAGTATAATTAAAAAATATTATAATAAAATCGCGCATTAAAATCATGGAGTGTGCCTAAAAAAGTTAGATAAAAAATCTAATTTTAGAAGGTGCACTCCATGATTTTAATGCGCGATTTCGCTAAAACTTCTCAAATTTCATCAAAGGAAAATATTTACAATTGAAGAATAAAATACATGTGAAAGGAGTAATACAAATGAAGGTTGAGTATAAAAAGAAGGACAAGCTACTAATCTTAAAAATAACAGAAGAAATAGATCATCATTCTTGTGAAAAAATTAAAAAAAGAGCTGATTATGAAATAGAAATACATATACCAAAAAAAGTAGTATTTGATTTTAGTAATGTAAATTTTATGGATAGTAGCGGAATTGGAATGATAATAGGAAGATATAAATTAGCAAAAATGTTTGGAGGAGAAATGGAACTAATAAATGTAAAACCATCAATAAAAAAAATACTTGAAATGTCTGGAATATTAAAATTAATATCAATAGAAGAAACAGGAGGTAGCGAATTTGAAAAATGTATATGAAAATGAAATGAAATTAGAATTCTTGAGTAAATCATCAAATGAAAGTTTTGCAAGAATTACAGTTGCAGCATTTGCAAGTCAATTAGATCCAAGCCTTGAAGAAATAGCAGATATAAAAACTGCAGTATCAGAAGCTGTAACCAATTGTATTATACACGGTTATGAAGAAAAAGAAGGAATAATAAAAATTAAATGCAGACTATTTGCAAATTCAATTGAAATAGAAATATCAGACAATGGTAAAGGAATAGAAGATATTGAAAAGGCAAGACAAGTGCTATATACATCAAAATCAGAATTAGAAAGGTCTGGTATGGGATTTACAATTATGGAAAGCTTTATGGATGAAGTAAAAGTTGAATCAGTATTAGGAGTAGGTACTAAAGTAACAATGAAAAAAATGATTAAAGTAAGTGATGGAATAGAGGAAATGGAAGTAAAGCTTTAATACATATTTAATTAAAGGAGTTACTTATGTACGAAATAAATACAGAAGATATAGTAAAGGCACAGAATAATAAAGAAGCAATGGAAGATATAATTGAAAAAAATTCTGGGCTTTTATGGAGTATCGTAAAAAGATTTTTAGGAAGAGGATATGAGGCAGAAGAGCTTTATCAAATAGCATGTATAGGGTTTATAAAATCTGTTAAACGATTTGACACTACGTTAAATTTAAGACTATCTACTTATGCAGTACCGTATATTATGGGAGAAATAAAAAGATTTATCAGAGACGATGGCCCAATAAAAGTAAGTAGAAGCCTTAAAGAATTATCAGTTAAAATTAAAGAAATACAGAGAGAATATTTGTGCAAAAAAGGAGAAGAAATTAATATATCTCAACTAGCAAAAATATTAAAAGTATCAAAAGAAGAGATAGCAATGGCAATGGAGGCAGAAAAACCATTAGAATCAATTGACGAAGAAAGTTATGATAATGAATCAAATGGGGAAACTAAAATAAGCAAAATATCAAATGGAAAAGACGAGACTGCTATGCTTATAGATAAAATCTGTATCAATAATTTAATTAACAGTTTAGAAGTTAGAGAGAAACAAATTATTTTATTAAGATATTATAGAGGAAAAACTCAAATGGAAGTAGCAAAAATGTTAGGAGTTACACAAGTACAAATATCGAGAATTGAGAAAAAAGTTCTTTCAAAAATGAAAGAAAAAATCTTAATTTAAAAACAAAAAAACCAATCTAAATCAATTAGGTTGGTTTATTTTTTTATCTTGTAAAATTAATATATACTAAAATGGACAAACACTAACTATTAAAGGTGAAAGCGATATACAACCAAGATTATCAGTAGAAGAGAATGCAAGTTTAACAATCACAGGAGAGGGTACTGTATGGATAAAAAGTTTTAAAAAAATAAAATCCAGTGAATTGAAAATTTTAATCAAAATTTGTCAAAAAAGCATTGACTGGTATTTCCAATTTTTGTATAATAATAGCGAAATAGGAAAAAGCAGAAATGTGGTTGTCATCTCTTTATACGTAAGATAAGGAGGTGATGCTGATGATAGAACAATATTTATTACATATAATAATATTACTTACAACAGCATGGATTATTACGACCATTATAGCATTTGCCTTAATTATAGCTTTGGCTGTAATTATGAGTAAACAATAGAAAAAACACATCTCTGCTCGCTATAGAGATGTGTTTGTATAAATACACTTATGGCAACCACTTTTTGTGGCTTCCTATTTCTAAATTTATTATAGCATATTTTTACAAAATGTAAATAGTTTACTGTAAAAAATAAATAAAGTAGTAAAAGATAAATAAAAAAGATTTGCTATTTAATGCCCAATTACTTGATAATTTTGTCGTTTTATAATAAAATATATAAGATATTGGAGGAAGAAGTTAATGGATGCAGAAGTAATAGAAAAGCAGAAAGAATATATAAAAAAAGTTTATGAAATAAATAAAAATAAAAATTTAAAATATTACATATTAACAATGGGATGTAAGTTAAACGAAAATGATTCTGAAAAACTAATTGGCATGGTAGAAGAAATGGGATATAAGGAATCAAACGATTTAAATGATGCAGATCTATATTTAATAAATACATGTTGCGTAAGAGAAAATGCAGAAGAAAAAGTATTTGGAAAACTTCGGTGAGCTAAAAAAAATAAAAGAAAATAAAAATATAATAATAGCAATTGGCGGATGTATGATGCAAGAAGAGCACATTACAGATAAACTTAAAAAAAGCTATTCTTTTGTAGATATAATATTTGGAACACATACACTTCACAAAGTTCCAGAAGATATATATAAAACTATAACCAAAAAAGAAAAAATAAAAGATATAATAGATATAGATGGAGAAATTTACGAAGGGTTGCCTGTTAAAAGAAGCAACAATAAACAAGCCTCAGTTACAATAATGTATGGATGTAATAATTTTTGTAGTTATTGTATAGTACCATATGTTAGAGGAAGAGAAAGAAGTAGAAAGCCAGAAGATATATTAAAAGAAATTAAAGAACTTGCAAAAGAAGGATTTAAAGAAATAACACTTTTAGGGCAAAATGTAAATTCATACAATGGAGGAAATAACTATAAATTTTCAAATCTTTTAAAAGATGTAGAGAAAATAGAAGGTATAGAAATAATAAGATTTATTTCTCCACATCCAAAAGACTTCACAGACGATGTAATAGAGGTAATAAAATCAAGTAAAAAAATATCTAGATTATTGCATGTACCACTTCAGGCTGGAAGTACAAATGTATTAAAAGCAATGAATAGAAAATATACAAAAGAACAATATTTAAATTTAATAGATAGAATAAAAAAAGAAATTCCAGATGTAGTATTTTCAACAGATATAATTGTAGGATTTCCAGGCGAAACAGAAGAAGATTTCGAAGAAACATTAGATGTAGTAAAAAAGGTAAATTTTGAACAAGTATTTATGTTTATATATTCAAGAAGAGTTGGAACAGTTGCAGATAGAATGGAAAATCAAATACCAGAAGGAATAAAGCATGAAAGATTTGAAAGATTAAAAGCTTTATTTGAAGAAAATATAGAAAAAAACAATCAAAAATATGTTGGAACTGTGCAAAAAATATTAGTAAGGATATAGTAAAAACAATTCTCAAATGCTTACTCGGAAGAACTGATACAAATAAAGTAGTTATATTTACAGGTGATAAAAATTTAATTGGAAGTATAATTAATGTAAAAATATTATCTCAGCATAAGTGGTATTTAAAAGGAGATGTTGTAGATGGATTTGAGAAAGAGATCTAAAAGAGAGGAAGAAAAGAGACACAAAAAGGCAAAAGCATTAAATTCAGATACATACAAATTAAATATTGAAGAATTAGCACAAAGGGGACTAACTGAAACTGATATACAAATGATATATGACAGGTGCCATGAAAAAAGGCAATCAATGATTGCAAAGGATACACTTACATTTAAGTTAATAGAATTATTAAATTATTTTGATGAAAGAAATAAAGGTTTAAAAGAAAATGATGAAGGATTTATTAGTATAGATGATATTATATACATGGTTATGAAAAATCCTAGAATTATTAATAGTGATATTAAAAACAACATAATAGCAAAATGCCAAGTATTAACTGATAAAAAAGGAACTACTAGGGAAGCAAATATGGCAATTAAAACTAACCCAGGAATATTTAGAAAAACTGAGCAAGCTATAAGAGAAGGTAAGTAAGGAGAGATAAAATGGCAGAATTTTCACCCATGATGAAGCATTATTTGGAAATAAAAGAAGAATATAAGGATTGCATTGTATTTTATA
>CANRFS010000069.1 GCA_947629965.1 uncultured Clostridia bacterium | reverse complement strand
TAGGAGCAAGATTATTCTATGCTATAGTAAATTATAAAACCGTTAAGATGTACCAAGTATTTTCTACAACCTTTTCATATTTTAAAGGATATGGAGCATTTATATTTGCGCTTATAAATTTTATAGTTTTATCTAAAATATACAAAATAAAACTAACAAAAACATTAGAGCCAATGCTTGTTTGGTTCTATATAGGCGGAGCATTATCAAAAATTGGTTGTTTTTTTACAGGGTGCTGTAAAGGAGTGCCAACCTCTCTGCCATGGGGAGTATATAGAAAATATGATATAGTTAAGGTACATCCTTCTGAATTATATGATTGTGGAGCATTTATATTTAGTTTATTTCTTTTAGGAATATTAAAATTAATAAAAGTGAAAGATACTAGCAGAATGGCAATATCATTAATGTCGTATATAATATTAAGAGGAATAATAGAAGGTACATATTATAATGGAATTATTTTTGGAAATAAAGTATCAAGAATAGTATATATAATTACAATAATATTTTGCATTGGTATAGTTATAAAAGATTGTTGTTTACATTCAAAAAAAATAAAAGAATAAAAAATATAAGTTTATATAAAAAGCTAAAAGTTATTAACAAGACTTACAATAGTTGTAAGTCTTGTTAATTTATACTGAGTTGTAACAAAATATGATAAAATTATAATGAAAAATATATACAGAAATTAACAATTATGCTATACTTTTTATAGTAAAAAAATACAAAAAGAGGTAGTATTATGGAAGAAATTATTTATATTATCCTTTTAATTTTAACAATAATTTTATTTAAATTTGTATTTAAAATAAATTTAAAAAAAGCAAAGAAACTAAGTCAAAACAAAGAATTGGAAAAAATAACAGATAAATTTCCAGAAAATATTGAAGTTGCAAAAGAAATGCTTGGAATGCTTGGAAATGATGGAGTTAAAATAGAAGAGGCAAAAGATACAGGGACTAGTTTATACATAGCAATTTCTAATAAGATTTCAATTGCAGATATGAAAAATAATTATGCAAGACTTCAAACAATTGCACATGAGTGTCTGCATTCATGCCAAGATAGAACTTTGCTATTATTTAACTTTATATTTTCTAATATAAATATGATATATTTCTTGATAATAACAATATTAACTCTATTTAAAGTAGTAAATAATCAAATTTTACAAATAGCAATATTAATGCTATTTACTATGATTCAATTTGCTGTAAGAAGTTTCCTAGAAATAGATGCAATGACAAGAGCAAAATTTTTAGCCAAAGAATATATGGAAAAGAAAAATTTATGTACAGAAGAAGAAAAAGAAACATTACTAAAAGAATACGATAAAATAAATAAAGTAGGTATTCCATTTACAGTAGATAATCTACTTACAAGTGGATTAATAAGAGTTTTAATTTATACAGTTATAAGCGCATTTATATAAAGACAAATGTATACAAAAATTAACAATTATGCTATACTTTTTATATTGAAATATTAAAGACAGATTAACAATTAGGAGTAAAAAATGCTTAAAAAGGTTTGGTTACATTTTAAATTAATAACAAAACATAAATGGATAGTATTTAAACTTTGTGCAAAAGTAGGATTAATATGGAGAGGTCTTGTTCATGATTTATCAAAATATAGTCCAACAGAATTTAGAGAGAGCGCAAAATACTATGTAGGATATAAAAGTCCAATACAAGTAGCAAGAGAAGATAGAGAATATTCATTAGCATGGCTTCATCATAAAGGAAGAAACAAGCACCACGAAGAATATTGGTATGATTTTAATGCACCTGTAAAAGCACCAGTTATTCCATATAAGTATACAGTAGAAATGTTATGTGATAACTTGGCTGCAGGAATGGTATATAAAGGAAAAGAATTTAAAAAAGAATATCCATTATGGTATTGGCAAAATGTAAAAAATAAAGAACTATTCCATCCAAAAATGAGAGCATTTTTTGAAGATGTTTTTACAGAAATAAGCAAAAAAGGAATAGATGCAGTATTAAAAAAAGAAATTTTAAAAGAAAAATACAAAAAGTATTGTGAGTAGCGGAGGAATTTATGCAAGACAAACAAAAATACATTAGAAATTTTAGCATTATAGCACATATAGACCATGGAAAATCCACTTTAGCAGATAGATTAATAGAAAAAACAGGACTTCTTTCTTCAAGAGAAATGGAAAGTCAAGTTTTAGACAACATGGATCTAGAAAGAGAACGTGGAATTACTATAAAAGCACAAGCTGTAAGAATGCTATATAAAGCAAAAGATGGAAATGAATATATTTTTAATTTAATAGATACACCAGGTCATGTAGATTTTAACTATGAGGTATCTAAAAGTTTATCTGCATGTGAAGGGGCAATTTTAGTAGTAGACGCAAGTCAAGGAGTAGAAGCACAAACTCTTGCAAATGTATATTTAGCACTTGATAATAATTTAGAGATTTTACCAGTTATAAATAAAGTAGACCTTCCAAATGCGAGACCAGATGAAGTAAAGCAAGAAATAGAGGATATAATAGGAATACCAGCTATGTATGCACCTTGTATATCTGCAAAAACAGGATTAAATGTAGATGAAGTATTAGAAAGAATAGTTACAGATATTAAACCACCAGTAGGAGATGAAACGAAGCCTTTAAAATGTTTAATATTTGACTCTTTTTATGATAATTATAGAGGAGCATTAAGCTATATAAGAGTAGTAGAAGGAACAGTTAAGGTCGGAGACGAAATTCTATTTATGGCTACAAATAAAAAGTTTGTAGTTGCAGAACTAGGATACTTAGAACCTGGAACTACTGTTCCAGCAGACAAACTTTCAGCAGGAGAAGTTCGGCTATATTGCAGCTAGTGTAAAAAATGTATCGGATTTGCATGTTGGAGATACTATAACTAATGCAATAAATCCTGCAAAAGAGCCTTTACCTGGATATAAAAAAGCAAATTCTATGGTATATTGCGGAATGTATCCATTAGATGGTGGCGATTACGAAAATTTAAAAACAGCATTAGAAAAATTAAAATTAAATGATGCTGCATTGCAATATGAACCAGAAACATCTATTGCATTAGGTTTTGGATTTAGATGTGGATTTTTAGGATTATTACATTTAGAAATAGTACAAGAAAGATTAGAAAGAGAATTTGATTTAAATTTAATTACAACAGCTCCATCAGTTATATATAAAGTACATAAACAAACAGGAGAAGTAATTGAACTATATAATCCAGTGGATTTGCCACCAATTCAGGAAATTAGCTATATTGAAGAACCAATAGTAAAAGCAGAAATAATGCTACCAAAAGAATTTGTAGGAAATGTAATGGAAATATGCCAAAATAGAAGAGGAATATATTTAGATATGAAATACCTAGATGCTACTCGAGTAACTCTTGAGTACGAACTTCCATTAAATGAAATAATATATGACTTTTTTGATACATTAAAATCAAAAACAAAAGGATATGCCTCATTTGATTATGAATTTAAAGAATATAGAAAATCTGAACTTGTAAAATTAGATATACATATAAATAATGAACCAGTAGATGCTCTATCATTTATAGTGCATAAAGACTCTGCATATGCAAGAGGTAGAAAAATGGCAGAAAAATTAAAAACAGTAATTCCAAGACAATTATTTGAAATACCAATTCAAGCAGTTGTAGGAGGAAAAATAATTGCAAGGGAAACAATATCTGCAATGAGAAAAGATGTACTTGCTAAATGTTATGGTGGAGATATTACAAGAAAGAAAAAGCTTCTTGAAAAACAGAAAAAAGGTAAGAAAAAAATGAGACAAATAGGAAACGTAGAAATACCACAAGAAGCATTCTTAAGCGTACTAAAATTAGATGAGGAGTAATGGATTATTGTGGATGAGTTTTAAATGTAAAAAAGTTTAAAAGCTATGATAAGGAGAGTAATTAATGGAAAATCATGTATTTGTGAAAATAAAAGATGAAATGAGGACAGGAGTAATTTTAGAAGAAATATTAGATAATAATCTTGTAAAATATAGAGTTCAGTTAGATAGTGGAGAAGAATGTGTGGTAGATAGTAGTAGAATAAGTAAATATAAAGTAGAAGAAAATTATGTGACAGACTTAAATGGAAGAAAAGAGAATTTTGCTAATACACCTTCTAAACGAAATGCTATTACTTATTACAATCCAAGGGCGAAAAAATGGCAGACACAAAATTACATTGATTTAGATAATATTATTGTTGCTCCAATGGTGAGAAGAAATGAAAAGACTGGAGAATTTGAATATGCATTATGTTATAAACAAAATCCTGCAACAATGAAAAATAATCAATACAATGGAATTTTATTGGAAGTACCTATATTTAGTATAATGGATGTAACAGATTTAAGTGAAGAAGAAATAGAAAATATACTTGATGAACAATGTATGCAAATATATGGAGAAAATTATTTTGCAAATAGAAAATTACAAGATATACAAACTCCTGTGTCACAATCATTTACTAATCAATTAGCTACATTTAAAGTTGTAGCTGTACATTATGATGAAAATTCAAATTTAAATTGGTATCCAATATCCACTTTGCCAGACTATATAAATAAAAGTAAAGAAAAACCATTTTCTTCACTTCAAACAATTTATGCACTAGAACTATTAAATTTGATGTATAAAGAAGACATTGATAAAGCAAAAGCACCTTTTGAATTTAGTATAAAAAATATTAATAAACAAGAAAACTATAAAACTAAAGAAATATCACCAAATAAATATAGATTTGGAATTGAAGATATTATAATATATGGAGAAAATGGAGAAGAATTGTATGATACATATGCAACATCTAAAGATTCAGTTCAATGTATTTTAACAAGAAAAAATAAGGATGGGCATATACAGATTGGCCTTTCTAAGCAGCAAAGATCCCCGTTTATTTCAGATAAAAATTTTGATGAATATTTATATGAAGTATCAGCAGGAATGGTAGAAAATGGAGAGGATTTTAGAGAATCAGCTGTAAGAGAAGCAAGGGAAGAAACAGGATATAAGATAAATAAAGAAAATTTAAAACATTTAGGTGGACCGATAATACTTTCTTTAGCAACACAGGAACTTTCTGACTTTTACTTATGTGAAATTGATTTAAATGAGTTATATGGTAACCAAGAATTAGATGAACAAGAAAATATAGAAAATATGCAATGGTTTGACTTGGATAAATTAGATTTAGAGAATTTGCATTCACCACTTCCTACGAAATATGCAATATTAAAAACAATTCAATATTACAAAGAATTAGAATTAGAAAACAAGAAGAAATATGAAGAGAGATATATAGAAGATGATTTTGAAAAATGAGATAAATAAAAGACTTTTGATATGTATTAAATAAAAGTGAGTAGCATAAAGGTAAAATTGAGAATGTATTAATAAAGGTGGCTAGTGAATAATGAAAAGTGAAAAATTAAAAGATAAAAATACAGATAACGAAAAGTTGTCTGACCAAATAGAAGGACGAAATAGCGTTTTAGAATTATTAGAATCTCAAAGAGATATTAATAAAATACTAATTGCAAAAGGAGAAAGACATGGTTCTGTTAATAAAATAATAGCGCTTGCAAAACAAAGAAAAATAGTTATTGTAGAAGTTGAAAGAGCAAAGCTCAATGCAATTTCTGAAACTAATAATCATCAAGGAGTAATAGCAATTGTACCTCCATTTAATTATGTAAGTGTAGAAGATATATTAAATGAAGCAAAAAATAAAAAAGAAGATCCATTTATAATTATACTAGATGGAATCGAAGACCCACATAATTTAGGCTCAATTATAAGAACTGCAGAAACAGCAGGAGTTCATGGAGTTATAATTCCAAAAAGAAGAGCATGCCGGAGTAAATGCTACAGTTTCAAAAGCATCTGCAGGAGCCGTAGAGCACATGAAAATTGCAAGGGTAAATAATATAAATGAAACAATTAAATATTTAAAAGAAGAAGGCTTATGGATTTGTGGAACCGATGGAGATGCAAAAGAATACTACTATAATCAAGATTTAAAAGGCGCAATAGCTATAGTTATAGGTAGTGAAGGATTTGGAATGAGCAAACTGGTAAAAGAAAATTGTGATTTCCTAGTAAAAATTCCAATGAAGGGAAAAATAACTTCTCTTAATGCTTCTGTATCAGCAGGAATTGTAATATACGAAGCACTAAAACAAAGAATGTAATATAAAATTTAACTCAAAAATATTGACAAATTAATAATAAAAGTATATACTATTATAGTTCATGAAAAAAATAAGAGAATAGATATATAGATATCTTTGAATAGCAAGGAGGGAATAACAATGGCACAACCAAAAAGAAGATGGTCAAAACAAAGAACACATTTAAAAAGATCAACATGGAAAGTAGAAAAACCAAATATAGCAACATGTAAACATTGTGGTGAACCAGTATTACCACACAGAGTATGTGATAATTGTGGATATTATGATGGAAAAGAAATAATAGCAAAAAAAGATGCCTAAACTTAAGGCATTTTTTTTTGCTTTCTATTTTTTCTCTCTTTCATCTTTTTTTTCTTTTTTTGGACGGACTAGATTTGGTCTTTTTTAAAAAGACCAAATCTAGTCCGTCCAAAAAAAGAAAAAAAGAAAATTTAAAAAAGGCGAAACTTGAAATTTGAAATCTTGACGAAATTATATATATGATATAAAATACTTAGCGAAAGAAAAAGGTGAGAATAATGTCAAAACCAATGGTTGCAATAATTGGTAAACCAAATGTTGGTAAATCAACATTTTTTAATTATATAATAGGACAGAGATTATCTATTGTAGAAGATTTGCCAGGTGTAACTAGAGATAGAGTATATGGAGAAGCTAATTGGAGAGGAAGAAACTTTACATTAATAGATACAGGAGGAATTGAACCAGATTCAAACGATATAATTTTGTCTCAAATGAAAACACAAGCAAATATTGCAATAAATATAGCTGATGTAATAATATTTTTAACAGATATGAAACAGGGGATAACTGCAGCAGATGAAGAAATTGCATTGATGCTTCGAAAATCAAAAAAGAAGATAATATTAGTATGCAATAAAGCAGATAATTTTGGAAAAAC
>CANRFS010000068.1 GCA_947629965.1 uncultured Clostridia bacterium | reverse complement strand
CACAAATGCTATTTTATAGCAATGGAGAGCTTGCCTAGAAATTAAGTAAGATTCATGCCCATATAAAGTATCACCTAAAATAGGATGACCAATATATTTTGAATGAAGTCTTATTTGATGAGTTCTTCCAGTTTCTAAGATAAATTTTACCAAAGATAAATTATTTTTAGATTCAATTAATTCATAATGTGAAATTGCATTTACTCCGTTTTCATCTATACATCTTTCAATTATACTATTAGATTTTCTAGCTATTGGAGCATCTATTGTTCCGCTTTTTTTATTTAAAACACCTTCTAAAATTGCTATATATTCTTTGTAAAAAGTTTTATTTTCCATTTGCTTTATAAGACATTCTTGTATATACTCATTTTTAGCAAAAATTACAATTCCAGTTGTATCCTTATCTAATCTATTTACAGGCCTAATTTTTCTATTTAAACGAATAGATTCAAAATAATATTTAACACCATTAGAGAGACTATTAGTATAATGAAGAATAGAAGGATGAACTGCCATGTTATAAGGTTTATCAACTACTAAAAAGTAATCATCTTCATAAATAATTTTTAAATCAATTTTAATAGGAATGATATTTTCAGAAGTTTCCTCAAAATCAATAATACATTTTACAGTATCACCTATAGATAGTATTTTATCTAAATAAGTTTCTTCATTATTTAAATAAATTAATTTATTCTGTTTTAATTTAGTAATTAATCTATTTGACATATTAAATTCATTTTTTAGAACTTGTCTAACATTTGTGTAATTAGATAAGTTATTTACTATGTATTTTAATTTCATAAAAATAAGCACTTAGAGAAGTGTTTTCCTCCATTATTGATTTTAGTATGTTATAAAAGTACAAAAGCATATTTACATTGATTTTTATATTTTGTTAAATTATAAAAAAAGAAACCTCTTTCGAGGAAAAGAAATAAATTTGCTTTTTATGCAAGTAAATTAACTTACATTGATAGTCAGCACAGCAGGATTTAGTCTTCTTGTCCGTACTCTTTGTTGTGCCACCTGCGAAGTTCTTCTCCGTATTTCCAGCACTGTGAAAGAATACCAACTGCGCAATCGTACGCATACCCTGCAATACCGTTAATGTCGCTTACGTAGGAAGTCTCATAAGCAATTTGGGAAAGAGTCTTGTTGTACTTACTCATAAGATGTTGCATATACTTTGCCCAACGGCGTGCATATGCTACAACCAAAGGGCCATAATCATTTTTAGATTTGATTTCAACCCATTTTTCCCAGATTGACTTTGACTCATCATCTTTGAACTCAAATTCAGTAGACTCGTCAATTGCGAGGACCTCCTGTTCGACCATCCGTATGCAGAGTTTAGCGCGGTATTCGGGAGTCTTCCTATAGGCTTTTTCAGCATTCGCCTTCATACCTGCATTCCACTCGGCATAGATTTTGTCCTTATCAGCGTTTTCTTTTGTAACCAAAATCATTACGCCATTGAACTCAAACTGAATGCCTATGAAATTAGTATCTGCTTCGCAGTCAAAAGCCCTTAACAGCTCACTTGTGAAATTGGAGTCTTCATCGAAACAACCTGCAATCATCTCTGCATAAGATGTAATCATACAACCACCTATAGGGTCTGCCGTTGCAATGCCGTTCTCAAAAGACGTTATCCACAAAGAATACTTACTTGATGTCCGGAAAATGCGCGTTTTCTTGTCGTAGATTCTGTCAAAAGAAACTATTGTTGCCATAATAACCTCCTATTGTTTTATATTTTTTGTTTATGGCTCGCTGACTAAAAAAGTCTGCTATCATTATAATTATACTACGATTTTACATAAAAATCAAATCTAACCTATTTTCACTTAAAATAAGTATGTTTTTTAATATTGTAATACGGGAGTAACATTTCAAAATTATCATCATAAAATAAAAAGATGTCTTTATAGAACACTAAATCCCATAAAAACATCCAGACTGGTGCGAGTAATGGGACTTGAACCCATACGTATTTCTACACACGCCCCTCAAACGTGCCTGTCTGCCAATTCCAGCATACTCGCATTATTTAAAATTTAGATTAGTTTAAATTCGCCTACTTCCAATTTGAGAAAGAACTTCTCTTGAAGCAGAATTTGCAAGTTCAAAAGTTTTATCAAGGAAATCAGAATCAATTTTATTTGAATAAGCATATTCTCTTACAAAACAAGAGAAAAAAGCATCTCCAGCACCTGAAGAATCTACTATATCAACTACTACGGTAGGCGATTTTTCAATTTCTACAATTTGTTCATTTTCTTTAAAAACAAAAACTGCACCTTTTTTACCTTTTGTTACAACTAGTAAATCTAAATTTAACAAATTATATAATTCTACAAAATTTTTTACTTGTAATCTCTCTAATAAAAGAGGAGATACAGAATCATTTAATTGCATATAATTTGCTTCTTTAAAAAAGTTAATTAAATATTGTTTTGTAAAATGTTCAAAAAATCTAATATGACCAACATCAAGACAGACTTTTTTATTTGAAATATTTTTTAAAAAAGTTAAATTTATTGGTAAGAATTTATCTAAAATAATATAAATTTCTTTATCTTTCAATTCGTCTGGAATAGTAGTTGGTAGATTATTAGAAAAATTCATTGTATAAGAATTTGTAATAGGTGAATACCAAGAATGAATAATTGTATTATCCTTTAAAACATCGTTAGGAATAATTATATTCATAATATTTGTTTCTTTATTTTCTATTGTTACATATTCAGTATTTATTCCAACTTTATTTAAAGAATTCAAAGCAATTGTTCCTTCTCTATCATTTCCAGCACTTCCAAAAGCATAGCATTTCTCGCCCATGTAAGCTAGGTTATATAAATCATTCCAATTACAACCGCCACCATCTTCTTTTAACAAATTAAGATTACCATCATATATTTTATCTAATATTATATCTCCATGAGATATAAAAACTTTATTATTCATTTTAAATCTCCTTTAAAACTTTTAATAATATAATTATAATACAAGTTTGTATACAAAACAATAACAAGCATAAATAATTTTATATTTAGACATTTACAAAGAAATAAAATTTTGCTATAATGTATACATAAAATTTATGGAGTAGTAAAATATGAAAAATATTTCCACATATATAAAAGAAAAAAAGAATGTATTTACAGATAAAACTGGATATTTAAAAAGAGTGCTACAACTAAAAAGATTGGAAAAATATATACCAATCATTAATACAGTTATAACACAATATGATAAAAAAAGTTGTGATGAAACAATGATGATAAAAAGTTATAGGAAATCTTGTCAAGAAACAACTAATAGAAAAACACATATGGAAAATCAAGCATGTTTAGCAGTAGAAATAGCAAAAAAATTAAAATTAAATGAAAAAGTAGTTTCTGTTATGGCAAGTCATCATGATATAGGACACACTTTTTTAGGACATAGTGGCGAATGGTGGATATCAAATATTAAAGAAGATTACGGAATAGGTTATTATACACATAATGCTTTAGGAGCAAGAGAGCTGATATATTCTAAAAATATATATAAAGAAATATTAGATAAAATAAAAAAGGATAATCCTGATATAAGTATAAAAAGATTAAATAAAATTAGAAAGAATTTGTGGCTTATAATTGATGCTATTAACTCACATAATGGAGAAAGAGCAGATAAACAATCAATACCTAATTTCAAGAAAACAGAAGAGGAGTTTGAACAAGAGATATTAGATTGCTATACTAAGAAAAAATATGATAAAGGAATTGAACCTGCAACATCAGAAGCATCTTTAATGAAAATATGTGATAAAATTTCGTATATTCCATTAGATATGGTAGATGGTATTAGAGAAGGATTCATTAATGGCTTGGATGAAGAATATATTAGAATATTAACTGCAATTGGTATAACTAAAGAGGAAATAGATTTCGCTTCAAAATCAAATAGTTATGATCAAATTGCGATAAAAGTAAAAGATATATTTGCTGATGATTTAGTAAAAAACAGTACAAAGCTAAGAATAAAAATGTCTGATAAAATGACAATACTAATGTATCAATTATTAGATAAAAATAATAAAGAAATAGTAAATTATGTTTTAATGAAAGAAGATTTTGATACATATCCAATTGCTATTCGTAAAATAATGGAAAAATATTCTAATGAAATATTAGATGAAGGTATAATTGAAAAATTAAAAACAGGAAATAAAGAGGAATTAGAAGAAAAAATTGAAAGTGGAAAAGGTACAGTAAAAGGTGAATTTTGGAAGCATTTATATAATATGAATGAAAGAGATTTGAATTTTACAATTAATATGATAGAAATAGCTACTAAACAGTCAATATCAGATGAATTAGATATTGCACAAAAAATAGTAAGAGGAGAGGAAAGATATAAACCTGATCCTGAATTTGAAAATAAAAATAATAGGATAAAAAAATATATTCTATATTTTCAGAATAGATTAAAAAATGGTTCGTATACATCAAAAAATAAACAAGAAGATATAGAAAAAATTTACCAAAATATAAAAAATGGAAAAAGAAATACCTTATATGCAGGAATGGATAAAAGAATTGCCTTAGAAATTGCAGCACAATTTATTGCAACACTTAGTGATAGTGAGTTTATGGAATTATTAAAGGAAGAAAAACTAATAAATGATAGTCAATATAAAAGTTTAACAAGAAAGTATAAAGATATTGATATAAAAAGAGAATCACAAATACAATCAAATTGGATTCCAATTGAAAAGGCACAAGAAAATGTAGCAAAAGGAGAAGAAATTAAATAGAAACTCAGGAAATAACTTTCTGAGTTTTTATTTTTATATATAAAATTACAATAAGGAACAAAAACATAATATAAAAAATATAATAAAATTATAGAGGTGAAAAAAATGGCATTTTCAGATAGAGACTTAATAGCAAGGCTTATACAATGTGAAGCGGAAGGCGAAGGCGAAATAGGAATGAAAGCTGTTGCCACAATTATAATGAACAGAGTAAATAGCAGCACTCGGCGAATATGCACGTATTTCACAGGGCGGAAGTATAAGAAATATAATATTTCAAACAGGGCAATTCGACTGTGCAACTGAAACAATAAGAAATCAATATAATCCTCAAAATATATATAATATGTCGCCAAACGAACTTCAATATAATATTGCAGACTGGGCAATTGCAGGAAATAAAATAAATGAAGTAGGCGATTGCCTGTGGTATATGAATCCATTTAATCCTAAGTGTCCAGACACATTTCCATATAATGGATCTCGGAACATTTCACACAAGAATACATGAGCATTGCTTTTATAGACCAACACCTTTATATAATGAAACATAGGGAGGAAAAAATATGTATTATAGAACCTACGATTATCCAGAGTATAAAGCAGTTAGAATAGATGAGGATTCACCAGAAACAGTTACAAATGCCTTATACACACCAGCATTTTTAAGACAACATATTGGAAAGTTAGTAAGAGTTGAATTTTTAATTGGTACGTCTTATTTAGAAGATAGAACAGGAATATTAGTAGAAGTAGGAGCAAGTTATATAGTGCTTCGATCTATACAAGACGGTAATCTTTTATATTGTGACATATATTCAATTAAATTTGTAACAATATCAGAAAATCCTTTTATTGCAAATCCAGACTTTCAGGTTTAATAAAATTTTAAAAAAATATTGTACTTTTTAAAAATTATCTATATAATATATAAGAATGTTTAAGGTAGAGGGAGGGATGTAAATGAGTTTTATACAAGACATAATTACTAGAGCAAAACAAGAAATTAAAACAATAGTATTACCAGAGGCAACAGATATAAGAACACTTAAAGCAGCAGATATAATATTAAAAGAAGAATTTTGTAAAATAATACTAGTAGGAAATGAAGAAGAAATAGTAAAAGTTGCAAATGAAAATAAATTTGACATTGCTAAAGCTCAAATAATTAATCCATCTAAATCAGAAAATTATGAAGAATATGTAAATGCTTTTTATGAACTTAGAAAACATAAAGGTATGACAATAGAAAAATCTAAAGAATTAATGCTCGATCCAGTATTTTTTGGAATGATGATGGTAAAACAAGAAAAAGCTGACGGATTAGTATCAGGAGCAGCACACTCAACAGCAGATACTTTAAGACCAGCACTTCAAATTTTAAAAACCGCACCTGGAACAAAATTAGTTTCAACATTTGCTGTAATGGTAGTTCCAAATTGTGAGTTTGGAGAAAATGGAGTATTTATATTTTCTGATTGTGGGCTAAATCAAAATCCAAATTCAGAAGAATTATCAGAAATAGCAATTTCCACAGCAAAAAGCTTCAAACAAATAATAGGAAAAGAACCAAAAGTAGCAATGCTTTCATATTCTACAATGGGAAGTGCAAAAGCAGAGGAAGTAGATAAGGTAAGAATAGCAACAGAGCTTGCAAAAGAAAAAGAACCAGAATTATTAATAGACGGGGAAATGCAATTTGATGCAGCAATAGTACCAAGCATTGCAAAATCAAAAGCACCAGAAAGCAGAGTTGCAGGAACTGCAAATACTATGATATTCCCAGATTTACAAGCTGGAAACATAGGATATAAACTAGTAGAAAGATTAGCAAAAGCAGAAGCTTATGGACCAATATGTCAAGGTATGGCAAAACCAGTAAATGATTTATCAAGAGGCTGTAAAGCAGAAGATATTGTTGGGGTTGTGGCTATTACGTGCGTTCAGGCTCAAAAAAATTAAATAAAGTAAGGAGATAAAAGAATGAAAATTTTAGTAGTAAACTGTGGAAGTTCATCATTAAAATTCCAATTAATAAATATGGAAAATGATGAAGTATTAGCATCAGGAAGATGTGATAGAATTGGAGGACAAGGGATAGATAAACCCTTTTTAGAGTATAAAGATAGAACTGGAAAGAAAACAAGAGATGAAATGGATATTCCAAATCATACAGATGCTTTCGAAAAAGTAGTAAAATATTTATTAGACGAAGAAAGAGGAGCAATAAAAGACTTATCAGAAATAAGTGCAATAGGACACAGAATAGTAAATGGAGGTCCTAAATTTAGTAAACCTGTTTTAATTACAGATGAAGTTATGAAAGAG
>CANRFS010000067.1 GCA_947629965.1 uncultured Clostridia bacterium | reverse complement strand
CCAACAATTGAAGCGGTTTCGAGTATAGTTATTGGATTATCAAATTTAATACTTTGCGATCCTATTTTTTTCATATAAACTCCTTTCAATTTACAAATATTAAACTAGCGTTATTGTTTGTGTATTAAAAATTAGGTAAACTATTCCTACTAATATAGAAGTAGAAATACCATAAACTAATACAGGTCCAGCAACAGTAAACATTTTTGCACCAACACCCATAACATATCCTTCAGACTTATATTCCATAGCAGGAGATACAATTGAATTTGCAAAACCTGTAATTGGAACAAGTGAACCTGCACCAGCAAATTTACCAATTTTATTAAATATATTAAGAGCTGTTAAAAATGCACTTAAAAATATTAAAATAATTGAAGTTATAGTTGCACTTACTTCATTATCTAATCCTCTGTACTTACAAATTTCCATTATAAGTTGACCAATTGTACAAATTAGACCACCAATCCAAAAAGCGTTAAAGCAATTCTTTATAATTGGCGAATTAGGTGACTTTTGATTTACATATTCTTGATATTCTTTTTGAGTATTTATCGGTTTCATATTAATTCTCCTTTCTATTATCCCTTGAATCGTCAATATTAAAAGATAAATCAATTGTAGAATAATATTGAACAATTTTATTTCCATCTATTTTTGCTTTTTGTTCTAAAACAGTAACAGACGAAATATAATCAATACTTTTAGATGCTTCAACAATAGTTTTATTTATGGCATCTTTCCATGATACATCAGATATACCAGTTAATTTTAAATGCTTCTCTACAGTCATATAAAAACCTCCATTCAAATTTGTTTTCGTTGAATTATAAAATTACATTTATATATTTTCCAGAATTACTAAAAACATGCAGAAAAATTTTAAAAATATATTACATTTATATTACAATTAAATTACATTTACGACAAAGATATTGACTTTCATGTAAATTAATATAAAATAAGAGTGAAAAGTAAATGTGATAAATGAATATTTTGCTAAATTTTGAGAAATATTCAAGTATCAAATTAAAAAAATGTAGAAAAATAAAAATATCAAATTAAAAAAAATGAGGAGAAATAATGGCTGGTTGTTTAGGATTATATATAGAGGATAATGTAATTAAATATGCTAAAATTTCTAGAGATCGTGATAATTTAAAAGTAGAAGCATTTGGACTAAAATTCTATGATAATGTAGAAGAAACAATTAAACAAATTATAAGTGAGACTTATAGCTTTAAAACACCAATAAGTATAAACTTATCAGGCGAAAAATATACTTATGCAGAACTTTTTAATTTGCTTAATGCAAAGGATATAAATAAAGCGGCAAGTACTGAATTTGAGTATTTTTGTAACGAAAATCACAAAAATCGTAATGCACTAGATTATAGAAATTTATTAGTACCTAATTTAACAGATAAAGATAAAATTACAAGCTTATATGCCTATACAGAAAAAAGTGATATAGTAGGAAAACTTCAAATGTTATCAGGCTTTTCAGTAAGTAATATATCTCCAATTTCTGTTACTATATCGAATTTGATTAATTCAGCAAATAAAAAGAATAAACTAATATTAAATATAGAAATGAATACATCAGCTACATTTATAATAAATGGACAAGTAGAAAAAGTTGAAATAATGGATATTGGTATGGAAGAAATTTTCAATAACATTATAACAAGAGAAAATTCTTATGCAAAAGCATACGAAATTTGTAAAAATACTACAATTTACACAACGCAAGGAAGAAACCTTCAAGTTGAAGAAAATGAGTATATAGAAGATATAATGCCAACATTATATAAAATAGTAGAAAGAGTAAAAGAGATTATAGCACAAAATAAAATTAGTGTAGATGAGTTGTATATAACAGGACTTGCTGCTGCAATTAATAATATCGACTTATATTTCCAAGAAAATTTCTTAGAAATGAAATGTGAAATACTAGCACCTTTCTTTGTACAAAAATCAAATATAAAATTAAATATAATGGATTATATAGAAGTAAACTCGGCAATATCTTTGGCACTACAAGGATTAGGAATTGGATACAAAGAAATGAACTTTAAAAAGGTGAGCCTTAAAGAAAAATTAAGTCAGGCATTAACTATTGAAGTAGGCGGTTCATCAAAAAATAAAAATGGAAAAAATAATGCAAATTCAGTTTCCATGGATAAACTTAAAAATTTATTTAAATTAGACTTTAATACACCTTTAGATATTATAGAAAAAAATATGATTAGATGCGCTGCAGGAATATTCATTTTGATATTAGCATATGGTGGCGTTTCAGCATTCGCACTATCTAAGATTAATGAAAAAGACACAGAAGTAAATGAGTATATTGCAGAAACAAATGCACAAATAGCTGTAATGACTAATAATTATAGATTAATATCAGAAAGAACGCAGCAATATAGCTCAATGATTCAAAAGATAGATGAAGCAAATGATAAAATTACGCAAAGTTATGCTAAGAAAAATGTGCTTCCTAACTTCTTAACAGAGATAATGTTTAATATTCCAAAAGAAGTACAATTATTATCAATACAAAATGGAAGTGGAAAGAAAATATCAATAGAGGCACAGTCAAGAGAATATGAACAATTAGGATATTTTATAGCAAAAATAAGAAATGAAGCAATTTTAACAGATGTAACTGCTACATCAGGAATAAGACAAGGAGAATTTATATTAGTTACCATAGAGGGTAATTTACCATATTAAAAATTATATACAAAAGGAGAATACCGTGAAAAAGATATTAATATTTATTTTAATTATTTTATTAATAATTTTAGCTTATTTTTCTATTGCTAGAGGAATACCATTTTTACACATTAATAGTTTTAATAGCATAAAAGTTGCAAATACTAATTTAGATAATAATTATAATGCAGCAAAAGAAATTGCAAATAAAACCTATCCAGCACAAGTTGAACAAATAGAAAATGCAATAAAAGATTTAAAAATTAGAAAGCAACAATATGATAACAAGAAGTTATCTGGTGAAGATGGAACTGCTTTAGGAAATATAGAAGTTAAAAATTATATGCTTCACTATTTATGGACAATACTTGGTAATTATAGAAAAGATAGAGGAGTACAAACGTTAAATTTAGCTTTAAAAACAACACAAGCAGAGAACGTTTACGACTTAGAATTTACACTATTAGGAAAATACACAAACATAACAGATTTTATTTATGATATAGAAAATGATGAACAATTAAACTTTGAAATAGAAGATTTTAGTATATCATCAGAGATAGAAGATCTTTCATCAATTCCTACAGAAGATACATCTGAAGGAAACAATTCTAATATTTTAGATAATTCAGAAAATTCTGATGGTCAAAAAGAAAATAATAATAATCAATCAAAAGACACAACAAATGGTGAAAACAAACAAGCTAGTCAAGGCGATGGAATAACATTGCAAGCTAAATTTACAGTTAGAAATGTAGGTATTACATTAGATTAATGATGGAGGTAGACGATGGGAAAGACGATTTTAAAAGAATTGATGATAGTAATTTTATTAATTATCGCAATAGGATTATTGCTTACAATAATATTTTATCAATATATACCAAATAATAAGACAGTTCCAATAAAAATGCAGGCATATGAATTGCCAGATGATGTAAAGACTGAATTACGCGATGCTGGAGTTGAGGAACAAAATATAATAAAAACATATTTAATAGATGATTCAGATTTAAATGTATATGAATCTACAAAAGATTATAATAAAGGTAAACCAAATCCATTTTCAGATTATGGAGCAAATAATTCAAACACATCTGAAAATACATCGGGTAATACATCTGGTAATGGTGGTACAAGTAATAATACTTCAGGAGGCAATAGTAATACAGTAAATAATAACGTTGATGATGATCCATATATTGCCACACCAGGTAAAACTTATTGATATTATTTATTTTAAATAATATATATATTATGAAAAAAAGAAGGAGGGAAACAAATGATGAAAGGACAAAAAGGTATTACATTAGTAGCATTAATTATCACAATTATAGTAATGTTAATATTAGTTGCCGTTACTGTAACAGTAGCTTTAGATGGAGGACTTATAGGAAAAACTCAAGAAGCTAAACAAGGTTGGGAAAGTGCAGATGATGATGTAGAAGATTTAGACACAACAGTTCAATTCAAAGAAGGCAGCAACACTTATACAGGAATCAATGCTATTGTTAATGGCGATGCTAGCTAATTATAATTTTAATAAAAATTTACAGAATGGGGCATATGCATTCGATTGATGTATATGCCCATAAAACTATAAAAGGAGTAACATAATTGGAAATATTCATATACATAATAATTTTTATAATGGGAACATTATTTGGTAGTTTTTTTTCTCTTGCAGTTTACAGACTACCAATTAAGCAAAGCATAATGAAAGGAAGATCATATTGCCCAAAATGCAATCATAAACTTGGGTTTTTGGATTTAATTCCAGTTTTAAGTTATATATGTCTCGGAGGAAAATGCAGATATTGCAAAGAAAAAATTAGGGGCAGATACATTTATTTAGAAGTTTTTTCAGGTTTAGTATTTTTATTATTTGCTTTAGCATTAAAAATTAATATATATGAATTACAAATTGATAAATTAATTTATTTTGTATTTGGAATATTATTTATTTCTACATTATTTATAATAGGTGGAATAGAAAAGGAAAAACATTATATTGCAAATTCTGTAATACTTTTTGGTTTGATAATAGAAGCAATGTATATAATATATTTATATATATTAAAATTTAATATATATAGATATGTGATATATTTATTTGTAATGCTTGTATTATTGTTAGTAAACACAATAAATTTAAAAAGAAAAGGAAAAGAATTATATCCTATTCAAATATTAATACTTTGTTCGTATATTGCTATATTTATACAAGAAGAATTAGTTATAATTAGCATAATAC
The DNA here is from genome assembly GCA_947629965.1 of uncultured Clostridia bacterium. Classification (GTDB taxonomy): domain Bacteria; phylum Bacillota; class Clostridia; order TANB77; family CAG-508; genus CAG-452. The sequence continues at coordinate 2,185 of CANRFS010000067.1, read as the reverse complement.
TCACACTATTATTATCTGCTATAACTGAAATTATAATAAATAGTAATTCGAATAAAAAAGAAATAATACAAGAAAAAAGGAGAAATATACCAATAGGATTTTATCTATGTATTGCAAATATTACCATGATAATTTTGCAAATTACATTTTTAAGGGGATAATATGAGAAATAAAATTTTTAAAGATCAAAAAGGTATTGCTGGAGCAGATGCACTAATTGCAGTTTTACTTATTGCACTGTTTTCTGGATTGATTGCAACAATTTCATATAATATATTTATATCTAATAGTTCTATAAATAGAATGAGCAAGGCAACATCATATATTGTAGATGTATTTGAGTATGTAGATAAAATATATTATGATGATGTAACAAAGGATAACATAGTAAATTATTTTAATAGTAAGTACTATACTGGTGATAGATCAGAAGTAAAGATGAAAAGCACCACAGAGGAAACAGTAAACACTCCATATGTTGCAGAAATAAATGTTACAAAATATAATCAAACCGAAGGAAATAGCGGTAAATTAGATCTAGTAGAAGAAATTACTATGAGAGTTACCTATAAATTGGGGAGCAAAGAGCAAAAGGTAGAAATGAAAAAAATAAAAGCTAGAGAAAACTTGATAACTCCAAACAAACCAGATTTATCTTTGCTAACTGTTGAAGCAAGTTATAGAATATATCCTATAAAAAAAGTAGAAGATAAATGGAAAGTTTGTAATGAAAATGATATTTCATGGTACAACTATGAAGTTGGTAATTGGGCATTAGTAATACAAACTCAAAGAAATCTTAGCCAACAGGAAGAAATAGATCCTAGCAGTTTGGAAAGTGGGGAAACATTTTATGCTTGGATTCCAAGATATGCCTATAATAATACAGATAGAAGTGTAAGATTTTTATACAGCAACAGTGATAATTATATAGAGACAGATGGTGACTATAAAAAAGTAGTGGAAGTAGATAGTTCAAAATATACCATTCCAACTGATTTTTCAACTGGAGGTAAAAAGTTAACAGGAGTTTGGAACAAAGAAGAAACATCAGATGTATTTAAAAATTTAAATAATTTTTATCCATTAAAAAAATAAATTTGGTAATTTTATGTAAAAACGCAAAGTATATATAAATTTTTAAAAAGATATATTATAATATTATTATAGTATGCAGAATAATTTTGAAACTATTACACAGAATGTCACAATACAAAATTTGTTATTAGCAAATTTTGAAGGAGGAATATATGGATAACAAAAGAATACCAATAGGAATAGAATTAGTTAGAAGAGGAATAGTTAATGAAGACGATATTAACAAAGCCTTAGAATATCAAAGAGATAATCCTGATATGAAAGTAATAGAAATAATATGCAAATTAGGATTACGTGATGAGCAAACATTAATAAATGCTCTGGGAGAAATTCTAGATGAAAAATCTATAATATTAACTGAAAATGAAATTAACTTAAATGTTTTGGACTATATTTCAATAGATGTTGCAAAACAATGTAAAGCGATACCTTTTGATATATCAGGTAATAGAATAAAGGTTTGTTTTGCAGATACATTAAATAAAAGGTCTGTTGATACAGTTAGATTAATACTTTTAAATAAAGGTCTTATTATGGAAAGATATGTAACCTTCGAAAAGTACATTAATAAAGTTTTAGAAACATTAGAAGGTAGTGCAACAGACAATATAAATTCAAATGGTGATACAACTGGTTTAGTAGATACAATAATAAAAACTGCAATAAAAAAGAGGGCAAGTGATATACATATAGAACCATTAGAAAACAGTATAAGGGTAAGATACAGAATAGATGGTGAATTAATAAATGCAGTTAAAATTCCTAAGGAAAAACAAGCACAAATAATAGGTAGATTAAAAGCAATATCAAATATGTTCCAGGAAAAGCAAGAATCACAAGATGGAAGAATAGTGTCATATCCAGATTATAATATTCGTGTATCTTCACAAAAAAATATTTATGGTGAAAAATTTGTGTTAAGATTACTAAAAAAAGATCTTAACATTAGAGGACTTGAAGATTTAGGATTTCCAAAAGACGACAAACTTGTAAAAGCAAGTTTTAACAAGAGAAATAGTATTACAATTATTGCAGCTCCAACTGGAGAAGGAAAAACAACAACTTTGTATAGTATAATTGATTATTT
>CANRFS010000066.1 GCA_947629965.1 uncultured Clostridia bacterium | reverse complement strand
TAAATATTCCAATGGCAGAAGTTTATGGAGTAATTACATTTTATGCAAGATTTACTCTAAAACCAAAAGGAAAATATAATGTAGCAGTATGCCTTGGAACAGCTTGCTTTGTTAAAGGATCAGAAAAAATATTAGACAGATTAAAACAAAAACTAGGAATAGATGTTGGAGAAACAACTAAAGACGGAAAATTTTCTATAGAAGCAACAAGATGTATAGGTGCATGTGGCCTAGCACCAGTATTTACTGTAAATGGAGAGGTTTATGGAAAGGCTACACCAGAATTACTTGATAAAGTTATTGATGAATATATGAAAAAGGAGGACTAAGATGAAGACTCTAGAAGAAATTAAACAAATAAGAGAAGAAAAAAGAAAAGAATTAGATTTGCGTGTTAATTTAAAAGCAAATACTAGAGAAAAGCACATTTTAGTGTGCCATGGAACAGGTTGCACATCTTCTAAATCTCCTAAAATTATTGAAAATTTTAGAAAAATTATAGAAGAAAAAAACATTAAAAATGTAAGAGTAGTTCAAACTGGATGTTTTGGACTATGTGCAAAAGGACCAATAGTTATAATAAGACCAGAAGATACATTTTATGCAATGGTAAAGCCAGAAGACTGCGAAGAAATAATAAATACACATATATTGGAAGGTAAAATAGTAGAAAGATTGCTTTGCAAAGATATAGATAATTCAGTAGTTCAAAGATTAGACGAATTAAATTTCTACAAGAAGCAAAAAAGAATAGCATTAAAAAATTGTGGAATAATAGATCCAGAAAATATTGATGAATACATAGCTTTTGACGGATATAAAGCTTTAGAAAAAGTATTATTTGAAATGACACCAGATGAAGTAATAAATGAAGTTACAGAATCTGGACTTCGTGGTAGAGGAGGAGCAGGTTTCCCAACAGGTAAAAAATGGTTGTTTACAAAAATTGCAGAAGGAGACCAAAAATATGTAGTATGTAATGCAGACGAAGGTGATCCAGGTGCATTTATGGATAGAAGTATATTAGAGGGTGATCCACACTGCGTTATAGAAGCTATGATGATAGCTGGATATGCAATAGGAGCAAACAAAGGATATATTTATGTAAGAGCAGAATATCCAATTGCAGTACATAGATTTCAAACAGCAATAGATCAAGCAAAAGAATATGGAATATTAGGTAAAAAAATCTTCGGAACAGACTTCGATTTTGACTTAGAAGTAAGACTTGGAGCAGGAGCCTTTGTTTGTGGAGAAGAAACAGCGCTTTTAGAGTCAATAGAAGGAAAATCAGGAAGACCAAGAATAAAACCACCATTCCCAGCAAATGTTGGATTGTGGGGAAAACCTACATTAATTAACAATGTAGAAACTTATGCAAATATTACAAAAATAATATTAAATGGAGCAAAATGGTATAGTTCAATAGGAACAGAAAAATCAAAAGGAACCAAAGTATTTGCACTTGGAGGAAACGTTGTAAATGTTGGACTTGTTGAAGTACCTATGGGAACAACTTTAAGAGAAATAGTATTTGATATAGGTGGAGGAATCCCAAACGGACATAAATTTAAAGCTGCACAAACAGGTGGACCTTCAGGAGGATGTATTCCAGCAGAACATTTAGATACCCCAATAGATTATGAATCACTTACACAAATAGGTTCAATGATGGGTTCTCGGTGGATTAATTGTAATGGATGATACAAAATGTATGGTAAATCTTGCAAAATTCTATTTAGGATTTACAGTAGATGAATCTTGCGGAAAATGTACACCATGTAGAATAGGAACAAAAAGAATGCTAGAAATTCTAGAAAAAATTACTGAAGGAGAAGCTACTTTAGAAGATTTAGAAAGACTAGAGACACTTGCAAAAACTATACAAAAGGCATCTGTATGTGGACTTGGTCAAACAGCTCCAAACCCAATACTCAGCACAATAAAATATTTTAAAGATGAATATTTAGCACATATAAATAACAAAAAATGTCCAGCAAAAGAATGTAAAGCTCTGCTTAGCCTTTCTATAAATTCAGAAAAATGCAAAAAATGTGGATTGTGTGCTAAAAATTGCCCAGTAGGAGCAATAAAAGGTGACAGAGAACACGGATATGAAATAGATGAAAATATTTGTATTAAATGTGGAGCTTGCCAAAAGAACTGCCACTTTAGTGCAATATCATAATTAAGGAGGAAAACAAAATGTCAGACTTAGTTAAATTAAATATTGATGGCATAGATGTAGAAGTACCAAAAGGAACAACAGTATTGCAAGCTGCAAAACAAATAAATATTGACATACCGACTCTTTGCTATTTAAAAGAAATAAATGCAATAGGTGATTGTAGAATTTGTATTGTAGAGATAGAAGGAAGAAGAGGATTTGTAGCATCTTGTATACAACAAGTAGAAGAAGGAATGAAAGTTCATACTAATACAAAGAATGTTGTTGAAGCAAGAAAAATTATACTTGACCTTATATTGTCAAACCATAATAGAGATTGCTTAACATGTGTAAGAAATGGAAATTGTGAATTACAAACACTTGCAATGAAATTTAATGTAAAAGGTATTGAATTTGAAGGAGCAAAAACAGAGCACAAAATAGATGATCTATCACCTTCAATAGTTAGAGATTTTAGTAAATGTATACTTTGTAGAAGATGTGTATCAACATGTAAAAATGTGCAAAAAATAGGAGCAATAGACTGTGCACAAAGAGGATTTGAATCTTGTATATCAACAGTTGGAAATAAAAGTTTAAACAATGTAAACTGCACATTCTGTGGACAATGTATAACTGCTTGTCCAGTTGGAGCACTTCGTGAAAAAGATAGCACAGATATCGTTTGGGAAAAATTAAAAGATGAAGATACATTTGTAGTAGTTCAAACAGCACCAGCAGTAAGAGCAGCATTAGGCGAAGAATTTGGAATGAAAATAGGTACAAATGTAGCAGGAAAAATGGTAACAGCACTTAAAAAATTAGGATTTGATAAAGTATTCGATACAAATACAGGTGCAGATTTAACAATTATGGAAGAAGCAAACGAATTTGTAGAAAGATTTAAAAATGGTGGAACACTTCCAATGATTACATCTTGCAGCCCTGGTTGGGTAAGATTTATAGAAATGAATTACCCAGAATTGTTAGATCACTTATCAACATGTAAATCACCACATCAAATGTTTGGAAGCATATTAAAATCTTACTATGCAGAAAAAGAAAAAATAGATCCAAAGAAAATGTTTGTTGTATCAGTTATGCCATGTGTTGCAAAAAAATTTGAAAGACAAAGAGAAGAAATGAAAAATGGAGAACTAGATGATGTAGATGCAGTAATTACAACACGCGAACTTGCAAGAATGATAAAACAAGCAAACATAGAATTTACACAGTTAGAAGATAGCAGTTTTGATGACCCAATGGGAGAAGCAACTGGTGCAGGAGCAATATTTGGAGTAACAGGTGGAGTAATGGAGGCTGCTCTTCGTACAGCATATGAAACAATTACAGGAAAAGAATTAAAAGAAATAGATTTTGAATCTGTAAGAGGAAAAAAAGGAATAAAGAAAGCAACTATTAAAATTGGAGATGCAGATGTAAAAGTTGCAGTAGCACATGGCCTTTCAAATGCAAGAAAAATAATGGACGAAATAAAGGAAGGAAAAGCAGATTATCAATTTGTAGAAATAATGGCATGTCCAGGCGGATGTATAATGGGTGGTGGTCAGCCAATTAGATCATCAAAAGAAAGAAGCGAGTATGATATTAGAAAATTAAGAGCAGACTGCTTATACGATATTGACGAAAAAAGCACTATAAGAAAATCACACGAAAGCCCAGTTATGAAAAAACTATACAAAGAATACTTAGAAAAACCAGGAAGCCATAAAGCACATGAATTATTGCACACAAGCTATCATAAAAGAGAAAAATATGATTTATAATATTATTTACAAAAAGTCAAAAAACTGTCAAAAAATATTGACAGTTTTTTCCTTTTAATGTATAATGCAAACAATAAATGCATAAATTAAATATGCAAAAGAAAGGTTGTGGTATTATGACATACGAAGAGTACGTACAAGAAAACAGAAGAAAACTTAAAGAACTAAAACAGTTACCTTATGAAAAATTATGTGAAATGAAAAAAGAAATACTAAATAATCCAAATTCAACAAGAGCAGATATAGTAAATATAATCTTTGCATGTGGTGATGTGGAAATAGAGCAAGGTATAGGACGAACATATACAATAGACGATATTAAGAGAGAATTTCATATTGGCAAATATAGAATTAAAAATAGATGCTAGAGAAGATTTGAAGCAAATCTATGAATATATATCAAAAGATTCTATATATTATGCAAATAAGACAATAGAAGAAATAATAAGTAAAACCGAATATTTATCGATGTTCCCATACATGGGAAGAAAAATTCCAGAATATAACAATATAAATTTAAGAGAAATAATTTACAAATCATATAGAATTTTTTATAAAATTAATTCTAATGTTCATATCTTGAAAATTTTTCATCATTCTAGAAATCTTTTAAATTCAATAAATATCTCAAATTATTAACCCAAAAATTATAAAAAATAATTTATGCATTTATTATAATATAAAATACTAAAACAACAATTTAATTTTGTTACCTTCTTTGCTAATGATTTTTTCATCAATTAAATTCCTAATTTCTCGCATCATTGCACTTCTATCAACACTTAAATAATCGGCAAGACTTGTTAATGAAAATGGAAGAGTTATATTTTTACTAAAAGACTTGCTAGATAAGATATTAAAATAGCTAAGTAATTTTTCTCTAATACTTCTCTTAGATAAAATTTCAATTCTAGTATTTTGAGCAATTGTATTATTTAAAACAAGCTCTAAAATAGTAGAAATTAAAGTATTGTGAAAGCTACAGTTTTGTTTGCATTTTATACGTAAATCATCATATGAAAATATAAGAACTTCACAATCTTTAGTCGCAAGAACAAAAAGTTCATTATTTGTATTAACAGAATGAAAAACCTCACCAAAAATATCATTTTGCTCAAAATGTTCAATTATATCTTGATTCCCCTTTAAATCATATCTAATCAAATCTGCTTTGCCAGAAAGTAAAATACAAATTTGTTTCCTTTTTTCCATATAAGTAGTAATAACACTTCCTAAAGGAAACGTTTTTCTTTGAACTTTATTACAATTAGCGACAATGTTTTTAGCTAATTCTGAAACATCCATAATTTTCTCCTATATAAATTGTTGTTTGAGCAATTGTTTTTAAGGTAATTTGATTAGTAAAATAGTTTAAATATAATTTTTGAAATAGGAGCTTCGAATCCAAAATTATTATGAAATAATAATTTTGGTTAAGAAGGACGTCTTAAAAAAATTATATTAAACTATTTTACAGTAACAAATAAAACAAACAACAATTTATTTGATTATAATATACTAAAATAAAAAAATCAAATAAAGTAGTTAAAAGTCGACAAAGCAAAACAAGTCATATCAAGCATTACAGAGCACACAAAAATATTTTTTACGTAAAAAGTTGCAATTGCAACAGAAATAAATTATCAATAGTATATAATAATGTCGAATACACAAGACTAGCATTGCTCATAAAAAAAGGGGGTCTAGTATGAAAGTAATAAAAAGAGATGGAAAGGCAGTAGATTATAATAGAGAAAAAATAGAAATAGCTATTGAAAAAGCAAATAACGAAGTAAAAATAAATGAAAGATTACCAAAATCAGAAATTAGAGAAATAACAAAATATATAGAAGATCTTGATAAAAAGAGAATTTTAGTAGAAGATATACAAGATATTATTGAGCAACAATTGATGGATAGAAAAAAATTTGAACTTGCAAAAAAATATATGATTTATCGTTACACGAGAGCATTAGTTAGAAAGCAAAATACTACAGATGAATCAATTTTAGGATTAATAAAAAATCAAAATAAGAAGTTATTAGAAGGAAATACTAGTAAAAATTCAGTAATTGCATCAACACAAAGAGATTATATAGCAGGAGAAGTTTCAAAAGATTTGACTAAAAGAATATTATTGCCAGAAAAAATTACAAAAGCACATGAAGAAGGAATACTTCATTTTCACGATATGGAATATTTTTTACAACCAATTGTTAATTGTTGTCTAATAAATATTGGAGATATGTTAGATAACGGAACAGTTATTAATGGAAAAATGATAGAGACTCCTAAAAGTTTTCAAGTTGCATGTATTGTTACAACACAAATAATTGCAGAAGTTGCGTCAAATCAATGCGGAGAACAATCAGTAGATATAAGCCATTTAGGTAAGTATATAAGAAAAAGCTATGAGAAATTTAAAAAAGAGTTAGAAAAAGAATTTAGCGATGATTTAACTCCAAAAATGATCGAAAAATTAGTAAATCAAAGACTAGAAAAAGAAATCTCTGCAGGTGTTCAAACAATTTTATATCAATTAAATACATTAATAACAACAAACGGGAAGTTACCACATGTAACATTGTTTTTAAATCTAAAAAAGGATGATTCATATATAAAAGAAAATGCAAAATTAATAGAAGAAATACTTATACAAAATTATCAGGGAATTAAAAACGAAAATGGCGAATATATTGCATCGGAATTTCCTAAATTAATATATGTACTAGATGAACATAACTGTTTAAAAGGCGGAGAATATGATTACTTAACAAAACTTGCAATAAAATGTTCTTCAAAAAGTTTATATCCAGCTTATATATCAGCTAAAAAAATGCGTGAAAATTATGAGGGGAATGTATTTAGTCCAATGGGATACACAAGCTTTTTATCGCCTTGGAAGGACGAAAATGGAAATTATAAATTTGAAGGAAGATTTAATCAAGGTGTTGTAAGCATAAACCTTCCACAAATTGGAATAATTGCAGATGGAGACGATAAAGAATTTTGGAGATTATTAGATGAAAGATTAGAGCTATGCTATGAAGCTTTAATGTGTAGACATTATGCATTGCTAGGAACATTAAGTAATACTAGCCCTATACATTGGAGATATGGAGCAATAGCCCATATGGAACCAGAAGAAAAAATAGATAAATTATTAAAAGGTGGTTATTCTACAATTTCATTAGGATATATTGGACT
>CANRFS010000065.1 GCA_947629965.1 uncultured Clostridia bacterium | reverse complement strand
TTGTTTGAGCGTCTGGACGTGAGGAAAAAATTTATTTCGCAGAAATGGGATTTTTTCCTCCGTCCTAGCGAATTGATAATAATGAATTCAATATAAATATAATATTTGTTAACCATTTTATCTCCCGGCAGAAATCCTTCGAAGATGATGCCGGAACCCAGAAAAATGGCTTAACATCTATTATATTATATTGAATTCTTCAAAAACAATTAAACAAATTACAATTTATCTATGAATCTTTTCTAATCTATAAATTTTACAAATATTACAGTCATTGCATAAACATATTCTATCATCAAATACTAACTTTAAAGTATTAATAAATTCATCTTGAATATCATCAATTAAATGTATATATATTTTCTTTGGCAAAAGAGTAAGAAGTGTATTTAAAGTATAATCATTTGAAGAAAAAGTTATATCTGATAAATATTTACTATTTAAAATACTGTCATCTAAATCTATTATTTTCTTGAATTCATCAAGCAATATAGACTCTTGATTTTGATATATTAAATGTACAACATTTGTTCCATAATCTTTAGAAGCAATGTAACATTTTAGTAAATCTATAAATTCTGTGTATTCTCTGTCAATAACAAATTTATTTACAGCCATATCAACAATGTAGTCAATAATTTTAATATAATCATTTAATCTAAACCTTACAAATCCATCTAATATTGCAGATTTATTATTTGAAAAATAGTCGATACAAGAAATTACTATTGAATCTTTTCTAATATAGCTCTCTGTAAGATCTCCATTGTAGATATAATCATTAACTATGTCAAATATTCTTCGCTGTTCAATATCGGTAAAATAAAAATAATTAGAATTTATAAGACTTTTTATTATATCTTTCTCATAAAACTCAATTATTGTAGAAGAAAAAATTTCAGCAAATATTTTGTAAAAAGCGTCTAAATCATTCCCTTTATAGTGCAATATAAAATTATTGTAGAACTTAAATTTTAATTTAGATATATATAAATTTTCTAATTCTACATTTTCAAAATTATTTAGCAGATAATTAACAATTTTATTATTATTTGTTTTAATACAAAATGATTTAAGCACAAAAATTCTCCTTCCCAATAATGTTAGTATCTACTAAAACTTATTAGATATACATATTTTATTCTTGGAAAAGAGAATATGAAACTTGTATATATTAAATTATTTTAATAATAAATCATATAATCTACATCTGGAAAAATGTTATCTTTTTTAGATATGTCTTTTAAGAATTTTTCATCGATTTTGTCATTTTTTAATTGTTCATATAAAGCAGTAAATCTTCCTATATGATCTTTAATTCTTTTTTTTGCGTAGTCAACCATTGTTCCATTTGTAATAATAAATAACCAGTCACTACTTTGGGCAAGAAGAAGTTCACGAACGCATTGACTAAGAGCTTTCTTTTTTAACCCTTTTGCATTTGGAAAAAGATGAGCAAGCTCACACATTCTATCACCTGCAACATGAAGATGTTTATGAACATAATCATTGCTAGGGTTAAGCCATACTTCACTATAACCATTAGCACCCCAACTTGACCTACAAGGAGATGATACTTGCATACAAGGAAATTTATCAATATATTCTCCAGGTGTTATTAATTTAAAATTACAGTCATCATAATAAATTTTTTTAAATAATATATATAACCAATATGGACCTTCATACCACCAATGCCCATAAAGTTCTGCATCATAAGGACAAACTACAATCGGAGGAGTATCCATAAAGTTAGAAAGGTCATTAATTTGGTTTACTCTAGAATCTAAAAAGTGACCAGCCTGTTTTTCTGCCGAATCTTTTGCCCATTGAACATTATAGTAATCTTTAAATTCTGTTTTTCCAGTAATTCTGTGATATTTAATACCAGTATTTACACGAGCACCATTTTTAGCAATATAAGGTTTTATATATTCATAATCTGCATCATAACCAATATCACGATAAAATTCTCTATAATTAAAATCCCCAGGATAACCGAGAAATAGAGCTCCAAACTTGTCTTGAACTTTCAATATCACGGCCAAAAGCTATTACACCTTCAGGTGAAACTATTGGAGCAAAAGTACCATAAATAGGAGTAGGGTCTGCATAAAGTATTCCATGTGATTCAGTTATAACATATTCAATGCCAAATTCTTTAAGATACTTATCTGCTTCTGGAACATATCCACATTCTGGAAGCCATATTCCACGAGGTTCCTTACCGAAATATTTTTCATAAGTTTGAACCCCAACAGCAATCTGAGCTTTAACAGTTTTTTCATTAACATATAAAATAGGAAAATATCCATGTGTTGCACCACAAGTAATTATCTCTAAAACACCAATATCTTGAAAATATTTAAAACCATCAATTAAATTACAGTTATATAAATCTTTAAATACATGCAAGTCATTTGAATATCTATCTAAATAATAATGAGCAAGCTCATTTAATCTTTGATCATTTGCTGTTCTTACAATTTCTTTTTTAGATAGTTCTATATGTTTTTTTAAATACTTAATATATCTTTCTTGTAATAATTTATTATCAAGCATCGAAAGAAGAGGAGGGGTAATAGACATAGTAAGTCTAAAATCAACCTTCTCTTCTTCTAATTTTTTAAAATTTAATAATAATGGTATATATGTTTCAGAAATGGCTTCAAATAGCCATTCTTCTTCTAAATAATCTTCACTTTCTGGATGATGTATGAAAGGTAAATGTGCATGTAATATAAAACTTACATATCCTTTTTCAGTATTCATTATTTACTCCTTTACTTAAAAGTAGATGTAGGATTATCAATTTTTAATATTTCATCTTCTTTATATATTTTTTTATAAATATCATATATGTTATATATTTTGCCAAAATATTTCATAAAGTTAAAGTGTGCAATATCTTTTGAGAAACTTTGATTAGTCTTTACATTTTTAAAGAACACAACATTATTGTTACTATCAAATAAAATATGACCATTTGGTGATTCAATTTTATTTGATGATGCTATATATAAATAATCATTAGGAATTATGCTATTATTAATATCTTTTGATTTTCTTCCAAGTTCAACAGAATACTCACATTTTTCATCATTTATATTAAAATACCAACAATTAGCAAAATCATTTATATCAATTTCAAAAGTATAATTCATTGTTAAATTATGAATGACTAATACTGGTTTTGTTCTTTCAAAAAAATCATTTCCGTACTGGTTTATAAAATTTTCTCTATCACTATCAGAAACATCCCAATACACAAAAAGAGTTTTAGGAGTTTGATAAAGAATTTTAACAGTAGTTTCATTATATCTATAAGGTAAATCATAATATTCTAAAATATTAATTGATTTTTGACTTTTAGCTTTTGTAGATGATTTAGTTCTTTTTTTACTAGGATTTTTCTTGCTAGATGTAACCTTTTTAGAAACGGTAGATGTTGATTTCTTTTTAGTAGAAGTAGTTTTTTTAGCAGTAGTTTTAGTATTAGATTTTTTAGATTTATTAGCTACCTTAGAAGAACTACTTTTAGCAGAAGTAGTAGTTTTCGAATTTAATTTTTTATTTTTTTTATCAGTAACATCTTTTGTAGTTTTTGGCATTTAAAAATTCCTCCTTAGTAAAAGTAAAATATTCGTATATATAGTATATCAAAAAATAAATAAATTCAATACTAAAAGGAATAAAAAATATTTTTTTTAAAAATATTGTAATAATCTGTTTACTTTTATCACAATTTCCTATAAAATATATTCAAAATAAAAATTTAACTAATGAAAAAGATAAAGGAGGAAGTAAACTTTATGAAAATACTTATGCTTACATGGGAATATCCACCAAGGATAGTTGGAGGAATTGCAAGGGTTGTACATGATTTATCAAAGAGATTAATAAAAGATGGACATGATGTATATGTTATTACATATAAAGAAGGAAATGTGCCATACTATGAAAATGACAAAGGTGTTAATGTATATAGAGTAGATAATTATATGATAAATCCAAATAACTTTATAGACTGGATAATGCAACTTAACTTTAATATGATAGCAAAGGCAAATGAATTAATTGCAAATGGAGAAAAATTTGATGTTATACATGCACATGATTGGCTTGTTGCATATGCAGCAAAAACTTTAAAAAATTCATATAATATGCCACTTGTAAGTACAATACATGCTACAGAAGCAGGACGTAATGGTGGAATTCATGATGAAGTACAGAGGTATATAAATGATACAGAATGGATGCTTACTTATGAATCATCAGAAGTAATAGTAAATAGTAAATTTATGAAAAATGATATACAAAGATTATTTGGACTTCCATATGAAAAAATAAATGTTATACCAAATGGTATTAATACTACTTTGTATAGTGGAGTAGAAAGAGATTATGAGTTTAGAAGACAATATGCGTCTGATAATGAAAAAATAATATTATTTATGGGAAGACTAGTATATGAAAAAGGTGTTCAACACTTAATATCTGCGATGCCTAAAATATTAGATAACTATCATGATGCAAAACTTATAATAGCAGGAAAAGGCGGAATGCTAGATGAATTAAAGGCACAAGTAGAAGCAATGGGACTTTCTCAAAAAGTATATTTTACAGGATATTTGAATGCAAAGCAAGTTTCAAAAATGTATAAATGTGCAGATGTATCAGTATTTCCAAGCACATACGAACCATTTGGAATAGTAGCATTAGAAGCAATGCTTGCAGGAGTTCCAACAGTTGTATCAGATGTAGGTGGATTAAATGAAATAGTAGAGCATGGCGTAGATGGAATGAAATCTTATGCAGGAAATTCTAATTCGCTTGCAGATTCAATTTTAACACTTTTATTTGATCATCAATTGTGTGATAATATAGTAAAGAAAGCAAGAACAAAAGTTAAAAATGAATATAATTGGGCAAAAATAGCACAGGATACCCATTTTATATATCAAAAAGCAATATGCCAAACAATGGCAGAACGACAAGCAAATCAAATTGCTCAAGAAAAAGCAAGAAAGTCAAAGAAGATAAAAAATATAGAAACAGAAATTACAAATTTAATTTCTTTCAACAAGAAACGTCAAGCATATGCTTAAAATAAAAAGGAGAGTTTAAAATGTACGTATATGATGAGGCTAACAATTTAGCAAAAGCTCTGCAAGAGAGTAAAGAATATCAAGAGTATAAAAAAGCAAAAGAGGAAATAGAAGCTATACCTGAAATGAAAGCAAAAATAGAAGAATTTGAAAAAATAAGATATGATGTACAAGTTTTATCATTTCAAGGTAAAGATGAAGACTCAGAAAAAATGAAAAAGCTACAAGAAATGTATGACATTCTTATGAAAGAACCAAAAATAAAAGAGTATTTTGATATTGAAGTAAGATTTAATATAATGCTTGCAGATGTAAATAAAATAATAAGTGAATCAGTAAAAGATTTATTATAAACAATAATTAATTGAAAAGAAAAAATATATATGAATTAAAATAAGTACATTACAGAATATAACTATACAACAAAAGGCAAAAATAGGTTTTTTAGAGATAAAAACAAAAGAAGGGGAGAAGAAAAACAAATGCGAGAAAAGCAAACAACTAATTTAAAGTTTAAAAATTCTAATGCGAAAGGAATTACGTTAATAGCATTAGTAATCACAATAATAGTAATGTTAATATTAGTAGGAGTTACAATAAGTACAGCGTTAAATGGAGGACTAATAGGAAGAACAAAAGAAGCAGCAGATAAAACTCAAAATGCAATAGAAGTAGAAAATGCTTTGGCAAATGGAAGAATAAAGATAAATGGTACATGGTATGATTCAATAGATGACTATTTAAATAACAATCCATCAGAAAACCAAGGTAATAGTGAAGATGAACCACCACAAGGTGTAATTGTAGCAGGTGTACCAATGGATGGCAATATATATGAGTTTCGCGATTTACAAGAGGCTATAGATTTCGCAGCAAAAAGCGATTTATCAGTTTATATAATAAATGACTATGAGTTAAAACAGGATATTAATATTCCAGCTAATGTACAAGTCATAATCGGTAATGGAAAAGTTGAATCTTATGAACCAACGAATGAGGTAAAAACATTTGGAAATTTAACGGTAAATAGTAAAATAAAAGTAAGTGGAAAATTATATGTACTCCCATGGGTTGAAACAAAAGATGGAAAAGCAAGAAGTTTATCAGATATACAAACTAGAAATCTTACAGTAGGACCAAATGGTAATATAGCTACAGAAGGCGAAGGGGAATTCAAGGATTGTTCAAGAGTAAGTGGAGCCCCAATTGTGGCAATGGACTATGTAAATTATCCAAAGGACTATGAAAATGTAGACACGTATGATCCAACAGATGAAACAAAAACAAAAACAGCAAAATCTACATTTACAGGATGGCGAGCTATTGCAAATTACGTAGAAGATGGAAAGAAAATTGTAAAAATTGTAACGGCTGGAATACCAGAAGTAGCAACGGTAACAAAAGCAGATTTTGCTGAAGATAATCTAAACGGACCATTTTCATCTTTATCAGGTTTTGGAACAGGTTATGAGTTGATTAATTTAAATGAATATGGTGCTGACTATTATTTGTCGCAGTATGCTAGTGCTTATTCAGTATTAGGGTTTCGAGAAGCTGATTGGTTATATTCTAATCGGAGGATGTGACAATGATTTAGTGAAAAATGGCGGGTATTATTTTGTAAATGTACAAAATTCAACATATGGTATTGGATATGTTACACCAGATAATTTCCAAAATCATACAGAAGCAGGAGGAACAAGTGGATTGAGGCCTGTAATGACTTTGAAAAATGAATTGCATATTTATAAAATATATGATGAAGCAAAAGATCAAGAAAATGAACCCTATCATTGGGAGTTTGCAGATTAACTTGTAATCTAAAAAGAAAGAGGAAAAAAGATGGAAGTTCCAATTCTTAGAATAGGCAAGCTTAGCTTTTATAACTTTATGATAATGCTAGCCATTGCTTTAGGAGGAATTTACTTGATTTTGCAAAAACAATATACCATAAAGCAAAAAATAGTTGTCATAGTAACGACAATTATAAGTGGATTTATAGGAGCAAGATTATTCTATGCTATAGTAAATTATAAAACCGTTAAGATGTACCAAGTATTTTCTACAACCTTTTCA
>CANRFS010000064.1 GCA_947629965.1 uncultured Clostridia bacterium | reverse complement strand
TTTTCTTTATCTTGTTCAACTCCATCTCCAAAATAATAACAAGCACCTACTCCATATGCAGAGCGAGGATCTCCTAACTCTTTCCCTCTTTCATACCAGTACATTGCTTTTTCAAAGTTTTGCTCTGCTCCGTTTTCTTCGCTATCATAACTTCTGCCTAAAATATAACATGCTAGTTTATCTCCTTTTCTAGCTTTAATTTCTAATTCACTTAAATCAAATATCATCGGTTTTATAATATTACTCATTTCTAGTTTCACCTAATTTCTTTAATAAAATATATCTTTTTATATTTTCATCTTTTTGATACCATGTCTGTTCTTCATATCCTAAATCTTTTAAATTTCTTAAACTATAAACATTTCCAAAAGTTACTTCTGCAATAATGTTACTTATATCTTTTTCTCTAGCCCTTTCTTCAAGATATTTTACTAATGTTTTCTGTAACCCATATCCTCTATATTCTGGTAATACAATAACTCCGTCTATATCAGCACATTTTCCTTCTAAATTTGGAATCTTTTGTTTTAATTCTTTCATTCTATTTGATACTGAAAGAAAAATCCAAGCAACCATTTTATTATCTATAAAGGCTCCATATATTTCACCATCACTTACAGGATTATTAACAATTCTTAAATATATTTCTTTTTCAAAAGGTAAAAAATAACCTTTTTCTTCTTCTTTAAAATTATTTATTACAACATTTTGAATATTACATATTTCATCAACATCCTTTTCAGTACATTTTCTTATTTCTATATTATTAATTGTAATTTCTTCTTCATGAATTAATAATCCTTTAGCTTTTTCTTTAACTTTTCCAGTTGGCTCATCATTTTCATCAAATATATCTATATATTCCATAATTCTACTCCTTAATCTTTACAGATTATTATATTTATATCACAAATTAACAATTTTTCATAGTGTTTTACCAATATTTACAAAACATATTTGTCCTTACGTTTGCTTAATTATCAACAAAATCTCCAATAAAAATAATGTCAAGAGCGAACGAAGTGAGTGCATTTACTCTTGATATTATTTTTATTGAAGATTAAAATTAATTTGCAAATGTTATAGCACGAATTTTTTTAATTTTTCGTTCTATAAAAAAAGCATCAGCACATATCTACTGACACCTATTTTTATAAAGATTCTCTATAACTCATTTTAATAAATTTCTTATAACACTTGAAATATCTACATTTATTACATGTCTACAAACCAATACAACTTATCTCTGTTGTGTTTACCATAGACACACTCTCAAATTTCTTAGTATTTCAAACACTTTGCTTAATTTTCTAAAATTAAAATTATGTGTTTCCACTTACCACTTAAGCAATTAATTTAACTTTCACACTTAAATTTTGATGTTTTTCTTTGCTATATTTTCCTTTTTGTTCAAAAGTTATAATCTCTGAAAGCATATCAAAATCAAGTATTACATGTCTTGTTTTAATTGTAGCACTGCCACGCACTCCACGTGGCTCGTATAAGGAAACATGTCTACTGGCTGTACTTCTTTTAAATTATAATTTTCTTCGAGCAATGCTATATCTCTTGCAAGTGTTGCAGAATTACAACTAATATATATTATTTTCTTTGGTTTTATCTCCTGTAATACTCTAATTGTATTTTTATCTAGTCCTTTTCTTGGTGGATCAACAAATACTGTGCTAGGTTTTATATTGTCCCTTTCTATTATTTTAGGTAAAATTTCTTCCACATCTCCTGCAAAAAATTCTATATTGTCAATTTTATTTATTTTTGCATTATATTTTGCATCTTCTATTGCTTGATCTACTATTTCAATTCCATACACTTTTTTAAAATATTTTGATGCGAAAATTCCAATTGTTCCTATTCCACAGTACAAATCAAGTGCCACATCATTTTTAGTATTATCATTTAAAAATTTTATTGCAGTATTATATAAAATTTCTGTTTGAAGCGGATTTACTTGATAAAACGAAAGTGGAGATATTTTAAATTTATACTCTCCTAATATATCATAAATATATCCATTTCCATATATTACTTCAGTTTTATTCCCTAAAATAACATTTGTGTTTTTAGTATTAAAATTTTTAACAATTGATTTTATATTTTTATGTTTTTTGCACAAAAACTCTATTAACTCTTTTTCTTTATTTAAGTTTTTATCATTTAAAACTAATGTTACTAATACTTCGTTTGTTTTTATACCAATTCTTATAATTATGTGTCTTACTGTACCTTTTAAAGTTTTTTCATTATAAGGTTTTATATTATTCTGTTTTATAAACTCAAAAATATCATTTGCTATAATTTGACATTCTTTATTTTGTATAAAGCATTCGTTTGTTGGAATAATATTATGTGTTCTTGTAGAATAAACTCCCATTATTACTTTTTGGTCTCTATCAATTCCTACTGGATATTGAAGCTTATTTCTATAATATAAAGGATTTTTCATTCCTATTACATCATTTACTTTTACATTTCTTTTTAAAGCTTTATATAAGCAATTTTCTACAACAGCTTTTTTTATATTTAATGTTTCTTCATAATTTATATGTCTTAAATTACACCCTCCACATCTTTGATATGTGTGGCAATCTTCTTCTGTTCTATTTACAGATTTTTCTAAAATTTCTATTATTTTTCCATAAGCAAAATTTGTTTGGACTTTTAAAATTTTAATTTTTATTTTTTCGCCTTTTATTGCCTTATCAATAAATACAGTAATTCCATCAATTTTCGCAATTCCTTCACCTTGAAATCCATTATCGATAATATCTACTACATATTCCTCATTTTTCTTTAACATTATTATCTCCTTATTTTTAAATTATATTTTAAAAACAATTAAAAATCAATGATTTTGTAATAATATGTATAATTATAAAATAAATTGGAGACAATAATATAAAACTTGAACAGAATGGAGGTTTTTTGCGATGAAATTTATAAACATAATTGCACTTACACTTGTTATAATTGGTGCTATCAATTGGCTATTAGTCGGTTTATTTGAATTTAATTTAGTAGATGCTATATTTGGAAGCCTATCTATATTAGCAAGAATAATATATATACTTGTAGGAGTTGCAGGTCTTTGGTGTATTGCTCTTTATAGCAAAATAGCTGACTAATATATTAAAAAAATTCGAGCAAAAGGGTCTGTCCTCTCTTTTGCTCGAATTTTTTAAATTTTTATTATTACTTTTGTTCCCTTTGGTTCATTTGGCGCTATTTTTATATTTCCACCATGTAATTTTACTATTGTGTGTGCTATCGAGAGTCCAAGTCCAGTTCCTCCTTTTTCTCGAGATCTAGCCTTGTCTTCTCTGTAAAATCTATCAAATACATGTTTTGCCGCTTCTTTACTTATTCCGATACCTGTATCTGATATTTCTATTACACATTTTCCTTCTTTTGAATATGTTTTTATTTCTATTTTATCGTTTTCAGAAGTGTACTTTATTGCATTGTCTAATATAATTATCATTAATTGATTTATTTTGTTTGGGTCGATATTAATTTCTTTACTGAATTTTAAATCTGTACTTATTTCTTTTTCTTGCATTTCTGCATAATCTTTATATGGCAATACTATTTCTTTTATTAGCTTATCTATGTCAGTTTTTTCTTTTTTCATTTTTAATTCGTTTGAATCAGCCATAGCAAGTATCATTAATTCTTTTATTAATTTTGTTAATCTTTTTGTTTCCTTAAGTATAATATTAATATCTTCAGATTTATCAATAATTTTACTTTCGGGCTCTTGCAATAACAATTCCTGCTTTGCCTGTATTATTGTAAGTGGTGTTCTAAGTTCATGAGCTGCGTTTTGTACAAATTCTGTTTGCTTTTTCCATGAATCCATAATTGGTTTTAACGTCATTTTTGATAATATATATGAACTTATTATTGCCACAACAATTATTATTAAATTTCCTATTAATAAAGTATGTGTCATAGTGTTTATTGTTTCTACTTCTCCATCTACATTTGCAAGAAGTTGTATATATATTTTTTGATTTTCCAGTCCAGTATATTTTAATGTTATTCCCCTATAGTTATAGTTGTCTTGAACTTTAACTGCATATATTTCATCTATCTTTGTTTTGTCAAACTTTATATCACTTAAATAATCATTATAAAATCTACCAATATTTTCACTATTTAAGATATCTCCATCAGAATTTCTTATGATACAAATTAGTCTTGGATTTATTTTTATTTCTACAAATGCCATTCCTGCTATAAAATCTTCATATATAATTTTATTCTGATAATATTTTGCTGTTTTTGTAAGTTCCTTGTCTATGGACTGATATAAGGAAATTGATACTTGATTGTATATTATTGCATCAAAAAAGATAAGTATTATTGCAAATACTATAAATGTAAAAAACATATTTTTAATTAATTGTTTTTTTATCAATTTTTGTTCGCTCATTATTACCTCTTATTCAATTATCATATATCCTACACCACGAATAGTTTTTATATATTTATCATATCCATATTTTTTTAATGTTTTTCTAAGCGTGCTTGCGTAAACTTCTACAACATTAGTCGTTGTATATGAGTCAAATCCCCATATTCTATCAAATATTTGCTCTTTTGTTATAATTGTTCCTTTTGAGTTTATTAAATATTCTAATATATCAAACTGTTTACCTTGAAGAATTATCTCTTCATTATTTATAAATGCTTTTCTATTTTTCATATTTAATATTAAATCTTTAAATTTAATTTTATCTTCAGTATATGACCCATTCGTCCTTCTAATTATTGCTTCTAACCTTGCTAAAAGTTCCTCTCTTTCAAATGGCTTTATTAAATAATCATCTGCTCCAAGTCTAAATCCTTTTAATTTATCGTTTAGAGTATCTTTTGCTGTTAATATAAGTACTGGAGTAAATACCTTTTCATCTCTTAATTTTATAAGTACATCATAACCTGATATTTCTGGAAGCATTAAATCTAATATAATTGCATCATATATATTTTCTTTTGCTAGCAGATATGCTTCATATCCATCATAAGCTTGCTCTGTATCAAATTTATTACATATACATTGTTTTATTGTATCTGATAATATTTTATCATCCTCTACTATTAATATTTTCATAAAAATTCCTCACTTTTAAAATTATATCACTATTGTTAGACGTGTTCAAATAATATATATAGTAGGAAGAGAAAATTCTTTTATGGAGATTAATAAATTTTCGTCCTCCTACATTTTGGGGTGATATTAATTATAAGTATTTACCTTAAGTTGATAATAATATTATAAATATTAAAGATTAAATTAGTATTAAAAAAATAAAATTCGCATTTTTATGTAAAGCGTGATATAATGTTACCATCTTCCGTTGGTACAGCAGATAAAAGTGTACAAATTTAGAACTCATTGCCGTAATTTTGGTAATGTTCTAAAATTCAGGAGGTAGCATCATGTCCAAAAAAAGTAGCATCCTCACCTTAAATCTTTAGATTTAAAAAAAGCGTGTTTCGAAAGGAACACGCTTTTCTTATTCTTATTATATAACCATTTTACTGATTAATTTTTTTATCTATCTGTTCTATTAGTTTAAATAGCTACGTTATTGGTCGGAGTGTTTTTATAGTAACTGTCAGCAAATGCTGATAAAATCTATAATTACGCAGCACACCAAAAATTACATTTATATTGATTTTTATATTTGGTTAAATTATAAAAAAAGAAACCTCTTTCGAGGAAAAGAAATAAATTTGCTTTTTATGCAAGTAAATTAACCTACATTGAGTCAGCGCACAGAAGGATTTAATCTTCTTGTCCAGAGTGCCACCTGCGAAGTTCTTCTCCGTATTTCCAGCACTGCGAAAGAATATCGACTACACAATCGTACGAATAATCTGCAATGCCGTTAATGTCGCTTACGTAGGAAGTCTCATAAGCAATTTGGGAAAGAGTCTTGTTGTACTTACTCATAAGATGTTGCATATACTTTGCCCAACGGCGTGCATATGCTACAACCAAAAGGCCGTAATCATTTTTAGATTTGATTTCAACCCATTTTTCCCAGATCGACTTTGACTCATCATCTTTGAACTCAAGTTCAGTAGACTTGTCAATTGCAAGGACTTTCTTTTCGACCGTCTCTTTGCGGAATTTAGCTTTGAGCTGTTTGCGGTATTCGGGAGTCTTCCTATAGGCTTCCAGATACTTTTCAGCATTCGCCTTCATACCTGCATTCCACTCGGCATAGATTTTGTCCTTATCGGCGTTTTCTTTTGTAACCAAAATCATTACGCAATTGAACTCGAACTGAATGCCTATGAAATTAGTATCTGTTTCGCAGTCAAAAGCCCTTAACAGCTCACTTGTGAAGTTGGAGTCTTCATCGAAACAACCTGCAATCATCTCTGCATAAGATGTGATTGTACAACTACCCATAGGGTCTGCCGTTGCAATGCCGTTCTCAAAAGACTTTATCCACAAAGAATGCCCACTTGATGTCCGGAAAATGCGTGTTTTCTTGTCGTAGTCCCAGATTTTGTCAAAAGAAACTCTTGTTGCCATAATAGTAACCTCCTATTGTTTTATATTTTTTGTTTATGGCTCGCTGACTAAAAAAGTCTGTTATAATTATACTACGATTTTACATAAAAGGCAAATCTAACCTATTTTTTCTTAAAATGCTTAATTAAAATATGTCAAACTTGCTTTTTTATGTAAAATGATGTATAATATTATTATATAACTCCCCATAGGGAGATTTTTAGGAGGTTATCTCACAATGATCACTGCACAGGAAGCACAGGCAAAAATTGCAGCAATACGAGCTAAATGTCTCGAAGAAGAGAAAAAAAACATCGAAGAAAAAATCAATGAAGCCATTAAGAAATGCCAGGAATACTACAGGTTTGCGGGCGACTCTTTTTCCAAAGACGCAGAATGCTGGCTCAAATCTTTGGGCTACACAGTCGAACGTTCGAAGGGCAGAGATGGCGAAAGCTATGTGACTGTCTCATGGTATGAATGAGCATCTCCCATGTCCCGTGCCTGTCACCACGGGGTAACCAAGTCCATCGTCTAAAATGGACAGCAAAAACAGCACCTTTTCAATCGAGAAGGTGTGTAAATTGTCAAGTAAAAATTAACAAAAATTCTCATATTAAATTGAGCAATAATTCTCATATAGAGAATTTATAGA
>CANRFS010000063.1 GCA_947629965.1 uncultured Clostridia bacterium | reverse complement strand
CAAAGCTTATTAGAATGGGTGTTAAAGATAGGTTTGGAACATCTGCATCTGCAAAAGAATTATTAAAATATTTTGAACTAACAGCAGAAGATATTATGAAAGTCGTAAAAAATTAAAAGAGAAGAGTGAAAATATATGAAGAAAAAATGCAAATTTTGCAATTTTCTTTTCATATTTTAGAGGCATTCTCCAAATATTTTCATAATATTACAAAAATATTAAATTTACATGATATTTAGGAAAAATCTATTGCAATTATTACATATTATTATTATAATTAACTATATAATTTTAGAAAATTTGAGGTAACTACATGATTGAATTTAGAAATGTATATAAAAAATATTCAACAGGAACAGAGGCTGTAAATAATGCAAATTTTAAAATAGAAAAAGGCGAATTTGCATTTTTAGTAGGTGCTTCGGGATCTGGAAAATCAACACTCATAAAACTAATATTAAAAGAAGAAGAGCCTACTTCTGGAAATATAATTATAAATGGAAAAGATACTACTTTTTTAAAACCTAAAAGAATACCATATTTAAGAAGAAGCATGGGAGTCGTTTTCCAAGATTTTAGGTTACTTCCAGATAAAACAGTATATGAAAATGTAGCATTTGCCATGCACATAGTAAAAGCTACACCAAAGCATATAAGAAGACAAGTGCCAATGGTCCTTTCACTTGTAGGATTAAGTGGTAAAGCAAAAGTTTATCCAGATGAATTATCAGGAGGAGAACAACAAAGAGTTGCACTTGCTAGAGCATTAGTTAATAATCCATCAATGATCATTGCAGATGAGCCAACAGGAAACTTAGATCCAGAAACTGCATGGGATATTATGAATTTACTAAATGAAATTAATTTGAGAGGTACTACAGTAGTTATTGCAACACACGCAAAAGATATAGTAGACAAAATGAAAAAAAGAGTTATCGAAATTGAAAAAGGCGTAATTGTAAGAGATGATAGAAAAGGTGGGTATAGTAAGTGAAATATAATGTTATAGGATATTTTTTATCAGAAGGTTTTAGAAACGTTTTTAAAAATAAAAAATCTACATTTTCTTGCTTAGGAGTAATGTGTGCTACGATGCTTATATTTGGATTTTTCTTTACAATAGGCAGAAACATAAATAATATAATAAATAAATTAGAAGAACAACAAGGAATGCAAGTATTTATGTATCCAGAAGCAACTCAGGATCAGATAGATAAATTAAGAGAAGATTTAAATAATATTGAAGGAATAAATACTGTAGAATTTGTATCAAAAGAAGAGGGATACAACACTATTAAAAAGAGATTTGGAAAAAATGCAAAAGCTATAGAAGGATATGACTTAGATTTCTTTGAAGTTTCATATATTGTTACATTAACAGATTTATCTTTAAATAATCAAGTTTATGATGCAATAAGCAAATTAGAAAATGTAAAAGAAATACAAAACAAAAGTGATACTGTAGAAACATTATCTAATATAGGAAACACTGTACAAATTGTAACATTTGTTATGTTCGTAATATTAATTTTAATATCACTATTCATTATATCTAATACAATAAAACTTACAGTTCATGCAAGAAGAAAAGAAATATCTATAATGAAATATGTTGGTGCGACAAATGGATTTATAAGAGCTCCATTTATGATAGAAGGTATTATAATAGGATTATTTTCAGGAATATTATCAATTATAGTTGTAGGTGGCGGTTATAATTATATTGCTACACAGCTTGCTCAATCTGAAACATGGCAAAAGTTAGCTATAGATTTATTAAGCTTTGGAGATATGCTTTGGCAAATAATATTAGTATATATGTTATTAGGAGTTGGAATAGGTATTGTAGGTAGCTCAATTTCTATGAAAAAGTACCTTGATGTTTAAGTAGGTGACTATTGCAATGAATAAAAAAACATTATTAATAATTTTAACATTTATAATGATATCTATAATTTCATTTGCTGGTATAGCTTTTGCAGAAAATATAAATGACTTGCAAAATCATAAAAGCGAAATACAAGAACAAATAAATGATGCAAATGAAGATATAGAAAATATACAAATTGAACTTACAGAAAATTTAGAACAATTAAATAATTTAAATTTAAAAATTAGTACATATGAAAATGAAATTTCCTCGTTAGAAAAAAATTTAAATAAAGTATCAGAAGAAATAGATGGAGTAACTTCGCAATTAAACATAATAGAAGAAAACTATAATGTTCAAAAAAGAACATTTGAAAATAGAATTTTAGCTATATATGAAGCTGGAGATATTTACTATTTAGACGTATTATTAAAATCTAACAGTGTATCAGAGTTCATTTCTAATTATTACTTAATAAGTAAAATAGCACAATATGATAATGATATATTAGTAAATATAGAAAGACAAAAAGAACAAATTGAAAGCATAAAACAAGCATTATCAGATAGAAAAGCAAATTTAGAGACACTAAAGAAAAACAAAGAGAAAACAGCAATATCATTAGAAAATTCTAAAATAATTAGAAATAGTTATATTGCAAAACTTTCTGAGGATGAAAAAGCTACACAAGAAAAAATTGATAAGTATCAAACAGAATTAAATAGTTTAGAGGCACAAATAACATTATTGACATCTTTAAATCTCAGTGAAGACTTTGTTGGTGGAGAATTTATTTGGCCAGCTCCAGGATATTCAACAATAACATCTAGGTATGGTATGAGATTTCATCCAATTTTAAAAGTTAACAGATTACATACAGGAACAGATATCGGAATGCCAACAGGAAGTTACATAATAGCATCAAATGATGGAGTGGTTATACAGTCAACATATTCAACATCTTATGGAAATATGATAGTGATTGACCATGGAGGTGGTATAACAACTCTATATGGACATGGATCAGAACGAATTGCAGAAGTTGGACAAACGGTTAAAAAAGGTGACTTAATAATGAAATCTGGATCAACAGGATGGTCTACTGGACCACATTTACATTTTGAAGTAAGAATTAATGGTACAGCAATAGATTCATTAGAGTTTTTAGGTAATCAGTCTAATTACCTAGATCAAAAAGATGAAACAAATAATAATGAACAGGCAAATGAGAAGACAAGCGAAAAAACAAATTAAAAAACGGAGGAAAGAGTATGAAAAAGAAAATAGTAGTCGCTTTATTATTGGTAATATTAATACTATCAACGAACGTAATGGTAACATTTGCTAAAACACAATCAGAAATACAGGATGAACAACAAGGTATACAAGATGAATTGAAGGAAAAAGAAAAGGAGCAAGAAGAAGTTGGAGAACAAATAAAAGAAACAAACAAACAGATACAAGATTTAACAAGTAGAATTACTCAATTCCAAAATCAAATAGATGAATATGATGAACAATTATCAGAGTTAGAAGCTTCAATTTCAGAAGAACAAGCAAAATTGGAAGAGGCAGAAAAGAAATATGATGAACAAGAAAAAATGCTTCAAGCTAGAATTATAGCACAGTACGAAGCAGGAGAGACAACATATTTAGATGTACTACTAGGAGGAGAATCTTTATGGGATATGATATCTAGTTGGTATGTTGTAGGAGAAATAGCTGAAAAAGATAATGAATTATTAGAACAGATTGAAAAAAATAAAAATGAAATTCAAGAAGCAAAAAATACATTAGAAACAAGTAAAGCACAAGTAGAAAATTTAAAAAGTGGTAAAGAGAAGGCTCAGAAAGATTTAAAAAATACACAAGCACAAAAAGAACAACAAGTATCTGAATTAAATGAAGAAGATAAAAAATTGCAAGAAGAAATAGATAAATTAAATGAAGAAAATAGAGAATTAGAAGAACAATTAAGAGCAATGGAACAACAATATAGTGGTCAGATACAGAATTTAGGTGGGGATGGAACATTCCAAAGACCTGTTATGTCAGGAGTAATTACAGCAACAATGTATTATAGTAGTGGTACATATCATGGAGCTATAGACTATGGAGTTCCAATAGGAACAACAGTATATGCAGCTGGAGACGGTGTAGTTCTTGCTACAGGTTGGAGAGCAGGAGGACTCGGACAATGCTGTATAATACAGCATGCAAATGGTTTACGTACATATTATGGACATGGCTGTGGAACATTTTATGTTTCAGAAGGCGCAGTTGTAAAGAAAGGACAACCTATAATGCTTAGTGGAAATACTGGTAATTCAAGCGGACCACACTTACATTTTGAAGTAAGAGTTGCACCTTATTCTTGGGTTTATGGTGGAGGATCTGGAGACTGTAGACGTGATCCTAGAAATTATTTGTAAATCATATGAAAAGTTTGGGGCATATTATTAGAGTATGCCCCGCAAGTTTTGTAATTAAAAGATTTAAAATCTCATAAACTTTGTAATTCTTAATATAATATTTTGGGAGGCAATTTAATGAATTTTGAGAAAAAAAATAATATATATAAAATTTTTATGACAGTTATAATAACTGCAACTGTAACATTTATAGCAACATCAATTATATTTTATAATTACTATTCAGGTAGAACTGTTAATTTAGCAGACGAAATAGTAATGACTTCTGAGGAAGGTCATTTAGATGAAAAGATACAATCGCTAAAGGCACATTTAGATAAGTACTATCTAGGTGAAATTAATGAAAGTGCTATGGAAGAATATGCTATTAAAGGATATATTGCTGGATTAGGAGATGAGTATACAGAATATTTAACTAAAGATGAATACGAAGAACTAATGGTAGATGTAAACGGAAACTATGTAGGAATAGGAATTTATATGACACAAGATAGAGAAGGAAATGTAGTAGTTTTATTACCTATTAAAGGTTCTCCAGCAGAAGAAGTAGGACTTAAAACAGGAGATATTATTACTAAGGTAAACGGAGAAGATGTTAAAGATTTAGACTTAAGTCTTGTAGCAAAAAAAGTAAAAGGAGAAGAAGGTAGTACCGTAGAGTTAGAAATACAAAGAAATGATGAGATACTTAATAAAACAGTAGAAAGAAGAACAGTTAAAATTAACCAAATAGAAGGAGAAGTTTTAGATAATAATATAGGATATATACAAATATTATCATTTGACAGTAATTCAGCTATCGAGTTTGAAAATAAATTAAATGAACTAATGAAACAAAATATAAAATCATTAATTGTTGACGTTAGAGATAATGGTGGAGGAATTGAATCAGAAGCAACAGATATAGCGGATTTGTTTTTATCAAAAGATAAAACAATAATGATAGAATTAGATAAGGATGGAAATATAGAAGTTACGAAGGCAAAAAATGATGCTACAGTTAGCTCAGATATTAAAGTCGTAATTCTAGCAAATGAAAATTCTGCAAGTGCATCAGAAATTTTAATAGGTGCATTAAAAGATAATGGTGTAGCTAAAGTAATTGGAACAAAGACATATGGAAAAGGAGTTATGCAGGAAATTGTTCCAGTATCAACTGGGGGAGCTTTAAAATTAACTATAAAAGAATTTAAAACTCCAAATGAAAATACAATTAATAAAAAAGGAATTAGTCCAGATATAGAAGTTCAAGAAATAGAGGGTAATGATACAGACGAACAATTACAAATGGCAATTGATGAATTAAAAGATAAGTAAAGTTGAATATAAATAGAGCAAAAAAATTTTAGGTAATTAAATACCTAAAATTTTTTTTGCCCTTGCTATATCTTCACTTGTTGCAGCAGGAACTCCGTCAAGCTCATAATTAAACCCAAGATTTTCCCATTTAAACTTTCCAAGCTCGTGATAAGGCATTAATTCTATTTTTTTTACATTACTTAGGGTAGTTATAAATTCTTTTAAATTGAATAAATCCTCTTCGTCATCAGTAATACCATGTATAATAACTTGTCTAATCCAAACAGGTATATTATTATCACTTAAGTATCGCGCAAATTCTAATTCTTTTTTATTTGAAAAACCAACTAATTCTTTGCATTTTTCATCATTTATGTGCTTTATATCTAATAGAACTAAATCGGTAAATTTAAGTAATTCTTTTATATCATCAGTTATACTAACCATACCAGATGTATCAATAGCTGTTGGAATCTTCCTATTCCTTAGTTCTTTGAAAAGACTTATTAAAAATTTAGCCTGAAGTAATGGTTCTCCACCAGTTACAGTAACTCCGCCACCAGAAGGAAGTATATAATTTTTATATCTTTCAATTTTATTTAATAAATCCTCCAAAGAAACTATATTACCGCTATTTATATCCCATGTATCTCTGTTGTGGCAATATTTACATTTTAAAAGGCAACCTTGCATGAATATAACAAATCGTATACCAGGACCATCTACCGTTCCAAAAGATTCTATAGAGTGTATTTTAGCATATTTAGTTTGATCATATTCTACCATGTTTTTTGCTCCTTAAAAAAGTACTAAAATCTATCTTGTATAGTTCTATTAATAACATCCAATTGCTGTTCTCTTGTTAATTTTGTAAAATGAACAGCATATCCAGATACTCTTATAGTAAGCTGAGGATATTTTTCTGGATGTTCCATAGCATCTTCTAACAATGATCTATCAAACACATTTACATTAATATGGTGACCTGTATTTGAAAAATATCCATCAAGCATATTTACTAAATTAGAAATTCTTGTATCTTCTTCTTTACCAAGAGTTGAAGGTGTAATTGCAAATGTATATGAAATACCATCTTCTGCATATTCATAAGGAAGTTTTGCAACAGTATTTAATACTGCAAGAGCACCATTTGTATCTCTTCCATGCAGAGGATTTGCACCAGGTCCAAAAGGTTCTCCGGCCTTTCTACCATCAGGAGTGCTTCCAGTATTTTTACCATATACTACATTTGATGTAATAGTAAGAATAGATAAAGTATGTTTTGAATGTCTATAAGTATGATGCTTTTGTAATTTATTTAAAAATACTTTTACTAAATCAACAGCAATTTGGTCAACTCTATCATCATCATTTCCGTATTTAGGAAAATCTCCTTCAACTTCATAATCAACAACTAGTCCGTCTTCATTTCTAATTGCTTTAACTTTAGCATATTTAATTGCAGAGAGTGAATCAGCCACTACTGAAAGACCTGCTATACCACAAGCCATTGTTCTTAAAATATTTTCTTCTCTATCATGAAGAGCCATCTCTAGTGCTTCATAAGAATATTTGTCATGCATATAGTGAATTGCATTTAATGCTTTAATATATATTTTTGCAACATA
>CANRFS010000062.1 GCA_947629965.1 uncultured Clostridia bacterium | reverse complement strand
AGAGAATAAGGCACAAATAATAGCGACTGCATTATCTACAAAGGATAAGGCATACTACTACACAAAGGGAAGTAAGAACAGACCAATATATTTAAGGGAGAACATAACGAATTTTATAAATTATAAGGCTTTTAGAGAAAGCATACTTTCTACGGTTGTAATGAGAAAGGATAAAGCAAGTAAATGTTATAAGTGTGATGGACAGATAAAAAGTAGAAAACTGAAAACATATTGTGAGAATGGGCATAAGCTTGATTACTATTTTAATTATGCAATGAATGTTGCGTTGGATTGTTTGAAAAGATATGGAAAGAAATAAATCCTATTTGGAAACGGGTAGGTAAGTATTTTAACTATAGGTTAGAGTATTTGTGTTGAGTATCGCAATTTTATGCTGAAATGTATGAATAAAGAAAAAGTACAATAGCGGAAAATTAAGTACATAAGTGCTGAAAAATATTCAAAGGCGGTAAAATCCAAAAAAGGTAATTGTAAATAATTGGGGGAAGTAGGAAAGATGGATGTTGATATACCAACGGAAAATGTAAATGAATGTGTGGCTTTAGTGCCAATAGGAGTATATACTCGAGAGACAGATACAAAGAAGAAATTTTTTTATAATATTATAAAAAGAATGATAGATATTATTGTTGGGATATGTGGACTAATATTTTTAATTCCAATAATTATGCGGAATATATGTAGCGCAAATGATTTTTAAAGATAAAGGTCCAATTTTCTATACACATACTAGGCTTGGAAAAAATGGAGAACATTTTAAAATGTATAAGTTTAGAAGTATGGTAGTAGGGGCGGACGAAATATTGAAAAGATATTTAGATGAGAATGAGGAAATAAGAAAAGAGTTTGAGGAAAATTACAAATTGAAAGATGATCCTAGAATTACTAAACTTGGAAATTTTTTAAGAAAGACAAGCATAGATGAAATTCCACAGATTCTAAATATATTAAAAGGAGACATGACGTTAATAGGTCCAAGACCAATAGTAGATGATGAAGTAAAAAAATTTGGTAATAAAATAAGAATTGTACATAGTGTAAAACCTGGAATCACTGGATATTGGGCAGCGAATGGAAGAAGTGATACAACTTATGAGCAAAGGGTGGATATGGAGGCTTTTTATGCTGAACATTATTCATTGAAGATGGATGTGAAAATTTTTTTAAAAACAATAAGTTCAGTGTTAAAAAAAGAAGGAGCAATATAAATGAAAAAGATTTTACATATTGTTGAGGCTTTTGGAGGAGGAATTTTTACCTTATTGGTAGATTTGACAAAAGAGTTGGTTAAAAATTTTGAGGTAGTAATAGTTTATGGAAAAAGAAAGCAAACTCCAGATAACTTTGAAAGATATTTTGATAAAAAGATAAAGTTTATAGAAATTGAAAATTTTACAAGAAGTATGGATTTGAAAAAGGACATAAAAGCGTTAGGAGAAATAAAAAGAATAATAAAAGAAGAAAAACCAGATATTATACATTTGCATTCTTCTAAAGCAGGAGTATTAGGAAGAATAGCTATAAGTGGAAAAAAGGTAAAAATGTTTTATAACCCTCATGGTTTTTCTTTTTTGAAACAAGATGACTCAAAGTTAAAAAGAACTATATATTGGCTAATAGAAAAAATAACAGCGATGCTTAATAGAAAGTGTACAATTGTTGGATGTTCTTATGGTGAATATTTAGAGGCGAAGAAATTAAATAAGAATTCAATATGTATAAATAATGGAATAGATATTAAAAAAATAGATAAAGAAATAAAGCATTTAAGACAACATGAAATTAATTATAAAAATTTAAAAATATGTACAATCGGAAGAATAGGATATCAAAAAAACCCAAAATTGTTTAATGAAATTGCAAAAGAGTTACCAGATATTCAGTTTACTTGGATAGGAGATGGGGAACTTAAAAATGAATTAACGAGTTCTAATATTAATGTAACTGGATGGAAAACGAGAAATAAAGTGTTGGAGGAATTAAATAATCATGATGTATTTATTTTAACGTCATTGTGGGAAGGTTTACCGATATCTTTATTGGAATCAATGTATATGAAAAAAATATGTATTGTAAGTGATTGTATAGGTAATAAAGATGTAATAGAAAATGGAAAAAATGGATATATAGCAAAAAATAAAGAGGAATTTATAAAAAAGATTAGTGAAATAAAAAATAATAGAGCACAGGTAGACGGTGTAACAAAAAAAGGTAGAGAAGATGTTTTAAATAAATATTGTAATGATGTCATGGTAAAACAATATAAAGAAATTTACTTAAAGGAATGAAGGTATAAATGAAAAAGGTGGGAATTGTATCTTGTTATTTTAAAAATAACTATGGAAGTATGCTTCAGGCATATGCAACTCAAAAGATTCTTGATGATTTTAATTTGGAAAATGAAACTTTTAATATTGATAAAAACGTAGATTTTAAAAATAACAAGAAAAAGTTTTATAAATCACAAATTTTAAATTTTTCTTTTTTGAAATCTAAGATAGGTATGATTTGGCTAAAAATTTATAAAAGGATTAATAAGAAGTTAGGAAAAAATATATATACAAGAGAACAAAAATTTGAAGAATTTAGAAAAGAAATTAATTTAACGAAAAGTTTTTATACATATAAAGAATTAAGTGAAGCGAGTAAGAATTATTCTAGTATTGTAGTTGGAAGTGATCAATTATGGTTACCTGTAAATGTTGTGGCTGATTATTATACATTGAATTGGGTAGATGAAGATATAAACAAAGTGGCACTTGCAACAAGTTTTGGAATATCAGAGATTCCAACTAAATACAAGGAAACATATAAACGTTTTTTAAATAGGATGAATTATATCTCGGTTAGAGAGGAAGCGGGTTGTAATATAGTAGAGGATTTGACTAGTAAAAGAGTAAAACTTGCTTGTGATCCAACGATTTTATTAACGAGGGATGAATGGCGAAAAGTACAAGATGAAAATCCTGTAATTAAAGGAGAATATATTTTATGTTACTTTCTAGGAAAAAACATAAAACATAGAAAGTTTGCTGAAAAATTGAGGGAGAAAACGGGCTATAAAATTGTTTCATTAAACCATTGTGATGAATATGTAAGATATAGTGATAGATTTGCTGATATTATACCTTATGATGTTGGACCAAGAGAATTTGTTAATTTAATTGGAAATGCTAAGTATGTATGCACGGATTCTTTTCATGGTACAGTATTTTCATTGATAAATAATGTGGAGTTTTTTACGTTTGAGAGGTATAAAAGTAAAAATAATAAAATATCGACAAATTCAAGAGTTTATTCATTATTAAGATTGATGAATTTAGAAAATAGAATATTGGAAGGTTCAGAAAATATAGAAGAGGTTTTAAAAGGAAAAATAGATTTCGACAATGTGAATAATGAGCTTAAAGTTTTAAGGGATGAGACAAAGAGTTTTTTAGAGAATGCATTGGAGAATAGTAGTGAGATGCAAAAGTAAAGTGACTAAATAAAAGGAAGAGGGATTAATGAGTTCGAAGATAAAAATATTATATTTTGTTGATAGAATGCTTCGAGGAGGCATTCAAAGCATGTTAATTAACTGGATAGAAAAAATTGATAAAAGCAAATTTCAAATAGATATTTTACTATTGGATGATGGAAAAGATTATAGCAAAGAAGAGCAAGTTTTAAAAGATATGAAATGTAATGTTTATAAACTCAATGGGGTTTGGATAAGAATACCAACAGATTTTATTAAATATAAAAAAGCTATTAAAAGTTTTTTTGAACAACATAATGATTATAAAGTTGTACATTTGAATTCTACAAGTAAAAATTACATGGTTTTAAAGTATGCTAAAAAAATTGGCGTTCCGATTAGAATTGCTCATTCTCACAGTATAGAATTTCAAACAAAAAATATATTTAAGAAAATGTTTGGAAATTTGCTTAAACCAAAATTAAAGAAATATGCTACTAATTTTTTTGCTTGTAGTGAAGAAGCAGGAAAATGGTTGTTTGGAAATAAAGTAGTCAATTCTTCTAAATTTGAGGTTATACGAAATGCAATTAATATAGACAAATTCAGGTTTAATGAACAAAAGAGGAAACAGATTAGAAAACAATTAAATATAAAGGAAGATACACTGATAATTGGAAATGTAGGAAGATTTGTAGAATTAAAAAATCACATTTTTCTTATTGATATATTTAATGAAATACATAAAAAGAACAGTAATAGTAAATTAATGCTTGTTGGAAGTGGCAAAGATGAAAACAAGATAAAAGAAAAAGTGGCACTATTAAATTTAAATGAATATGTTATGTTTTTAGGATTTAAAAATAATCCTAACGATTATATGTGTGCAATGGATATATTTGTATTTCCATCAAAATTTGAAGGGTTAGGATTAGTTTTGATTGAGGCTCAGGCGTCAGGTTTAAAATGTTATGCATCAAAGGATGTTATACCAATAGATGCGCATGTTTCTGATTTGCTAGAATTCATTTCATTACAAAAGTCAGCTACTGAGTGGGCAAATAGTATACTAAGTTTAAATAATGAAAGAAAAGATGTTATTAGGGAAATTAAAGAAAATGGCTATGATATAAATGACACAGTAAAAAAATTAGAGAAAATTTATACTAATGAGGAGTAGAAGAATGAAAAAAAGGTTTACAGCAAGTGTTTTAATATTTTTTAGTATTTTGATAATTCTGATGGCAAAAGGAATTAGATATTCAGTTATGAAAAAAACACTAGTTGATGAAGGTGTTGGATGGTATTTTATCAATGCAATTAATGATAGCGATAAGCCTAAATTTGGATTAACTATAAAAGGGGAGGAAAATGAAAGCGATTCAAGTGTAGATGGGAATACAGTAGCAATTTTTAAAAGTATTAATTTTTTGGATTTAACTAGTTATTATGGGTTTGAAATATATATTACTGTTATTTGGAACTTAATTATTTTCTATATAATAGCAAAGCATAAAAGAAGCTATTCTATGATGGAAAGTATTTTTATTTTAATGTCTATAGCCGTACTGAATATATTTAATTTTTGTTTAGCTAAAGAACCTATACAAATATTATATTTCTTTATGATGCATGCTATTATATCGTCAAAGCTATCAAGTAAATCAAAATTTATAGGTTGTTTCTTAATATATATATTATGTTTTATGACATTTAGAAATTATTATGTTTTAATGGCAGCATTTATGATTTTTACCTATTTTATAATAAATAAGTTTTCAAAGAATATGAAAAAATCTAGTGTCATTATTATAGTTTTATCAATTTATTTGTGCATTTTTGCTTTAATGAACATAGCTAAAGTAGTTAGTATAAAAGATTATGATGAGCTCATTAGAGTTAGAACGCGTACATCAAGTGCAAGAAGTGATATTAGGGTTTTATTTAATTCTAGTAACCTGTATGTATTTTCATTAGATTACATATTAGTATTGATTAGAATATTAATACCAGTTGAACTTTTAACGTTAGGACCAAAGTATTTTATATATGCTGTATATCAAACAATGATTATTTTATTAATTATAAATAATTTAAAAAATGTAAATGTAATAAATAAGAATGCAAAAATAGCATTATATGTAGTAATAGCTTTTTCAATGGGTTCTGCATTATTTGAACCGGATTTTGGTTCATGGGTAAGGCATGAAGCTGTGCTATTTCCTATATATCTGTTTATGTTAGATTTTTATGATAATAAGAAAGAGGAAGAAAAAAATGTTGAGATATATAATAAGACTTGATGATGCGTGCCCTAAAATGAATGAGAAAAATTGGATTAGGGTAGAAGAGATATTAAATAAATATGATGTAAAACCAATAGTTGGAATAATACCGAATAATAAAGACGAGGACTTTGCGAAATATAATGAAATTGAAAATTTTTGGGATAAATATGCAAAGAGGTGGCAAGAAAACGGATGGATAATAGCCCAACATGGGCTAAATCATAATTTAAGTAAAACCATTAGAACAGAGTTTACGGGTAAAAGTTATGATAAACAAAAGCAGATAATAGAGGAAGGATATAAAATTTTAAGGAGCAATGGAATAGTGGCAAAATGTTTTTTTGCACCAAATCATACGTTTGATGATAATACGATTAAGGTATGTAGGGAGTTAAAATATTTTGAATTTATTTCAGATGGGTATGCATATTTTCCATATGTGAAGAATGGAATGTTATTTATTCCTTCAGTATTTGATACGCCACATGTAATATCTAAAAATGGAATATTTACTTTTGTATATCATCCTAATAATATGAAGGATGCAAGTTTTGAGTATTTAGAAAAATTTATAAAATTGCATCAAGATAATTTTAATGTAGATATTGATGAAGTTGTTAATTTATTTAAACAGAGAAAAAGAAATTTTAAGGATAGATTATTAGAAATATTTATAAAAGTTTATAGAAGTCTAAGAAATATAGTAAAACAATAGATTTTATTTACGTGGGAAAGGATGATATAAATGTATAAAAATAAAGTAATTATTGTAGGTAATGATCATACGAATACATTAGGAGTAATAAGAATATTTGGAGAAAGAGGTATTCATCCAATATTGTTTGCTATCAGTAAAACGAATAAGATTGCTATTAAGAAAAGTAAATATTTGGAAAAGTATTATATTTGCAAAGATGAAGATGATGCTATGGATAGAATAATGAAATATTATGATAATGAAAAAGATAAACCTGTTTTAATTCCTACATCTGACAAAGCGGCAATATGCATTGACAAGAACTACAATAAATTATGTAAAAACTTTATTGTTCCTAATATAAATAAAACACAAGGGATGATAAACAAATATATGGATAAATACGAACAATTTAAACTTGCAAAGAAATATAAAATAAATATTGCTGAAAGTGAAATTATAGATATTTCTTCTAATAGTGAAGTTAAATTGAAAATAAAACTACCTGTGATTATAAAACCACTAGTTAGTGCTAAAGGTAATAAGATGCATATCAAAATCTGCAAAAGTAAAGCCGATTTTGATAATGCTATAATTTTTTTGAGAAAAAATAGTTATAGTAAAGTTTTGGTTCAAGAGTATTTAAATTATGATTGTGAATATACAATAGATGGTTTTTCATATAACAATAATGTTTCAATGCCAATGTGTATAAGAAAATTAAGAATATGGCCTGAAAAGAAAGGTTCTATGACATTAGGTATAGTTGAATCCACAGATAATATTATGGAAATGAAAGAATCATTAGAAAATTTATTAAGAGAAGTAAAATTTAATGGTATTTTTGATATAGAAATATTTAGGTTAAAAGATCGATTCTACCTTAATGAAGTGAATTGGAGAAATGGAGGATTATCCTATGCTTTTGGAGATTATAGTATATGCTATGATTGGTATTTATCTTCTGTTAGTCAAAAATATGTTCATCCTAATAAATTAGAAAAAAGTTATTATTGTATGGACGATCAAGGAGATTTGCATAATATTATAGAAAGAAAGATTACATATAGACAACATCTAAAGGATAAGAAAAAAAGTAAAATAAAACTAGTAGAAAATAAGGATGATCCAAAACCAAGTAGATATATGTTT
>CANRFS010000061.1 GCA_947629965.1 uncultured Clostridia bacterium | reverse complement strand
GGAGAAGTAGGAGCAATTGCAATAAATGATGATGAAAATATATGTATAATGATAAACGAGGAAGATCATTTAAGAATTCAAGTTTTATCATCAGGATTAGAACTAGAAAATTCTTTAAACCTAGCAATCGAAATAGATAAAAAATTAGAGGAGTTAATTCCTTATGCGTATAATGATAAATATGGATTTTTAACAAGCTGTCCTACAAATGTTGGTACAGGACTTAGAGCATCTATTATGGTACATCTTCCAGCATTAAGTAAAACAAAAAATATTAGAAAAGTATTAGAAGCAGTAAATAGTTTTGACATGAATATAAGAGGACTTTATGGAGAAGGAAGCACAGCTCAAGGAGATATTTATCAAATATCTAATAAACAGTCTTTAGGAATTTCTGAAGAAGAAATAATAAAAAATTTAAAAATTATAACAGATAAAGTAATAGAACAAGAAAAACTAGCAAGAAAAATACTTACTAAAAAGGAAATTGAGCTAGAAGATAAAGTTTATAGAGCTTATGGAATACTTGCAAATTGCAGAAAACTTTCATCAGAGGAATGTAATAATTTATTATCAGATGTAAAACTTGGAACAGATATGGGTATAATTAAAGAAATGAATGATTTAAAAATAAAGAAGCTTGAGGTATACACAAAACCTGCAAATTTACAAAAATATTTAGGACAACCACTAGATAGCTATGAGCGAGACATTAAAAGAGCAGAAGTTATAAAACAAATTATTAGTGAATAATATTAAACTATTTTACAGTAAATAAAATAAAAGGAGGCTATAATATGACATATAAATTCACAGCTAGAGCTGAAAAAGCTCTTGAAATTTCAAATGAAATAGCAATAGAGCTTGGGCATAATTATATAGGCACAGAGCATTTGCTATACGGGTTAGTTAAAGAAGGATCAGGCATTGCAAATAAAGTTTTAGAGAATCAAAATGTTACAGCAGAAGCAATACTTGAAAAAATAGAAGAACTAATTGGAACTGGCGAAACAAGAAGTAATCAAACAATAGGATTTACTCCTAGAACAAAAAGAGTAATAGAAAATGCTTTTATGGAAGCACGAAAATTAGGATCAGATTTTATTGGAACAGAGCATTTATTAATAGGAATTATGAGAGAAGCGGATAGCATTGCAGTAAGAATTATGCTTGATTTAAATGTTAATCCACAAAAATTATATAATGAAATTATAAAAGTTATAAATGAATATGATAGTAACGAAGAAAATAGTAAACCAAGTGGAAAAACAAATAGTTATAACTCAACACCAACACTTAATCAATTTGGTAGTGATTTAACAAAAATTGCAAAAGAGGGAAAATTAGACCCTGTTATAGGAAGAAAAAATGAAATTGATAGAATTATACAAATACTATCAAGAAGAACTAAAAATAATCCATGCTTAATTGGAGAGCCAGGAGTTCGGAAAAACTGCTGTTGTTGAAGGATTAGCACAAAAAATAGTTGAAGGAAATGTACCAGAAACATTAAAAGATAAAAGAGTTGTAACACTAGATATTTCTGGTATGGTTGCAGGTGCTAAATATAGAGGAGATTTCGAGGAAAGAATAAAAAAGGCTTTAAAAGAAGTGAAAAAAGCAGGAGACGTTATTTTATTCATAGATGAAATCCATACAATAGTAGGAGCAGGTGCAGCAGAAGGTGCAATAGATGCAGCAAATATCTTAAAACCATTACTTGCAAGAGGAGAAGTTCAAATAGTTGGTGCAACTACTTTAAATGAGTATAGAAAATATATCGAAAAAGATAGTGCATTAGAAAGAAGATTCCAGCCAGTTACAGTTGATGAACCAAGCATTGGGGATAGCATAGAAATATTAAAAGGATTAAGAGATAAATATGAAGCACATCATAATGTTAAAATTACGGATGAAGCAATAGAGTCAGCAGTAAAACTATCTAGCAGATATATCAACGATAGATTTTTGCCAGACAAAGCAATAGATTTAATTGATGAGGCATCATCTAAAGTAAGATTAAAAACTTACACAGAGCCAGATAAAATTAAAAAACTAGAAGAAAAAATAGAAAAATTGGAAAAGGAAAAAGAAGAAGCAATTGCAGTACAAGATTTCGAAAAAGCAGCAGAATTAAGGGATAAAGAGCATAAAGAAAAAGATAAATTAGAAAAAGAAAAAGGAAGTTGGAAAGATAAAAATGCTAAAGATGTTAGAAATATAACATCAGAAGATATTGCAGAAGTTATAGCATCAAGCACAGGAATACCTGCACAAAAAATAAATCAAAATGAAAATGAAAAATTAAAGAATCTAGAAAAAACTTTGCATGAAAGAGTAATTGGTCAAGATGAAGCAGTATCTGCAGTAGCAAAAGCCATAAAAAGAGGAAGAGTAGGCTTAAAAGATCCAAACAGACCTATTGGTTCATTTATGTTTTTAGGACCAACTGGTGTAGGTAAAACAGAGCTATCTAAAGCTTTAGCGGAGAATTTATTTGGTGATGAAAATGCTATTATAAGAATAGATATGTCTGAATACATGGAAAGTCATTCAACCTCAAAAATGATAGGTTCACCTCCAGGATATGTAGGATTTGACGAAGGTGGAGGCTTAACAGAAAAAATAAGAAGAAAACCATATTCTGTTATACTATTTGATGAAGTAGAAAAGGCACATCCAGACGTTTTAAACATGTTACTTCAAATATTAGATGATGGAAGACTTACAGATTCACATGGAAGAACAGTAAACTTTAAAAACTGTGTAATTATAATGACATCTAACATTGGAGCAAGATTAATAACAGATAAAAAAACATTAGGATTTTCAGCAGGAAAAGATAATAATGAAAATCAAAAAGAATACGAAAACACAAAAAAAGAAGTAATGGCAGAATTAAAAAAGGAATTCAGACCAGAATTTATAAATCGTATAGACGAGATTATAGTGTTCCATAAATTAACTGAAAATGAACTTGGTCAAATAGTAGATATAATGTTAAATCAAATAAAAGATAGAATTAGTGAAAGAAACATTAAATTAGAAATAGATTCTAAAGCAAAAGAATTAATTATAAAAAAAGGAACAGATACAAATTATGGAGCAAGACCTTTAAGACGTGCAATACAAAACATGATAGAAGATAAACTTGCAGAAGAAATTCTAGACGGAAATTTAAAATCAGGAGACATTGCAAAAATAACAGCAAAAGACGAAGAAATACAAATAAAAGTAAAAATAAAAAAATAAATTTAGCAAAACAAAAACACACACTTAATAAATTAGAAGACAGGTAAAAAAATAATCTATTTCCCATAGCTTGCTAAATTATGAAAACCATGGTATAATAATTCTATAAAGTTTTTAACTTTATAATACTTTTTTTGGAGGTTTCCATCATGAGAGAAGACATCAAAAGAGACATCAAGGAGGAGGCGGAGTTCCTGATTGAGACTGAATGTACAATACGGCAAGCAGCCAGAGTATTCGGGATTTCTAAATCAACTATGCACACAGATATGAGGAGACTTAAAAAAATTGACTTTGTGTTATATATGTGTGTTCAAAGGATTTTAGAAAGAAATTTCAATCAAAAACATTTACGAGGAGGCTTAGCAACGAAGGCGAAATATGAGTTAAGAAAAAAAGGAAACTAATCAAAAAAGTAGTGGTATATCTTAATATCACTACTTTTTTGATTACACTGGATTGACATGTATAATGGCATCTGAAACATTATCTAACTTTTTAATATCTTGTTCTAAACTATCAGCTAAATTATGACTATCAAATGTAGACATATTTCCATCTACACATATTGTAAGTATAACAACATATTTATAACCAGAAGGTGTAGAATAAATATTTTCTACATTTTTAATTTCTTCGTAATTATTGACTAAGTTTAATATTGAGTCTTTAGTTTTTTCATCAATTGAAATGTCCATAAGCACATTATAACTTTCGATAAATATTTTTATACCTGAATAGCAAATCCAAGCAGCTATACCTAAACCAACTAATCCATCTATCCAGTAAATTCCTAAATTAGCAAATAAAATTGATATTAATGTAAAAGTTGTTACAATGCAGTCATTAAAGTGATCTTTTGAATTCGCTTTTAAAAGAATATTATTATATTTTTTATTTAATTTATTAGTATATATAAACAATAAAATTTTTATAAATATTGTAATTATACAAACTATCACTAAGTAAATAGAAAAATCTATTTGATTAGAGAAAATAAGAGAATTTATAGCATCTATTAACAATTTTACGGAAATAACTATCATAGAAATACTTATAATAAATGAAAAAATATATTCGGATTTACCGGTGACCAAAATTGTGGTCACTATCACCAGGCTTACTTGCAATTTTGTTACCTATAAATGTCATACATGAGGCAAAAATATCACTAGCACTATTAAAGCTATCAGCTATCATAGCCTGACTTTGGCTAATATAACCTACAAATGCTTTTATAACAAGCAAAAATATATTACCTATAATTCCAAGAATACCAGCAATTTTCGTTTGTCTATACCTATCCATAAAAACCTCCGAGAATAAATTGTAGTTTATTTGGTTGTTTGCATGAGCACCATTATAACATAAGAATAAAAATTATACTACAAAGTTTGCACATAAATTTATAATATGCTATAATAAATTTATACTTATGAAAAGAAGGTGCAAATGAAAAAATGTTACTTATAATAATATATGTATTAGTATTTATAATATTTTCATTAATTCTATTTGCAATAGCCCAAATTAAAGTAGCAGGCATGAAAGTAAAAGATTTTTGGGGCTTTATAGAAGCTAACCAAATGTTAG
The DNA here is from genome assembly GCA_947629965.1 of uncultured Clostridia bacterium. Taxonomy (GTDB): domain Bacteria; phylum Bacillota; class Clostridia; order TANB77; family CAG-508; genus CAG-452. Next base: position 2,866 of record CANRFS010000061.1, on the reverse strand, counting down.
ATAAATTATATAAATTTGCAAAAAAATATGAAAAATTAACTCCACAAGAGCAATTAATTTTTTTATCAGAAGCAGAAAAAGTATTTGAAGCATTTGACAAGGTACCAGATATGCTTTGGGAAGAAGAATATGATAAATATATGAATGTTTTAGATAAATATAAAAGTTTAAAAGTAGTTAGATGGTCACAAAATTAATAATATAGATTGAGTCATTTAAATGACTCAATTTTTTTTATGAAAAAGGAAAATATTTTTATAATTAATACATAATATAATAATGAAAGAAAATATAAATTGAAAGGGATTTCTTATGAATAAAATTAGATATTTCGATCATGCAGCTACAACTGCAGTAGATGAACAAGTTTTAAATGAGATGATTCCGTATTTTAGTATAGAATATGGCAACCCGTCATCAATATACAGTATAGGAAGAAATGCAAAAAAAGCAATAGAAGAAGCAAGAAGTAGAGTAGCACATGCAATTAATTGCGATGCAAAAGAAATATATTTTACTGGATGTGGAAGCGAAAGCGATAATTTTGCTCTAAAAGGAGTTGCTCGTGCAAATAGAAGTAAAGGAAACCATATAATTACTACAAAAATAGAACATCCTGCAATACTTAATACTTGTAAAACTTTAAAAAACGAAGGCTTTATTATAACTTACTTAGATGTAGATGAAAATGGTTTAATAAATATTGATGATTTAAAAAACAGAATCACAGATAAAACAATATTAATAAGCATTATGTTTGCAAATAATGAGATAGGAACAATTCAGCCCATAGAAGAAATAGGCAAGATTGCCAAAAGTAAAAATATAATATTTCACACAGATAGTGTTCAAGCAGTAGGAAATGTTGAAATAGATGTTAGAAGGATGAATATAGATTTATTATCAATGTCAGCACATAAATTTTATGGACCAAAGGGAGTAGGAGCTATATATATAAGAAATGGAGTAAAATGCAATAAAATTCAGGATGGTGGACATCAGGAAAAAAATAAAAGAGCAGGAACTGAAAATGTTGCAGGAATAGTAGGACTTGGGTCTGCAGTGCAAAGGGCATATAAAAATTTGAAAAGTTATAATGCTAAACTAAGAAAGTTAAGAGATTACTACGAAAGTGAGGTAGAAAAGAATATACCGTATATTAAAATAAACGGTCATAAAACAAATCGATTACCAGGAAATAGCAATATATCATTTAAATTTGTAGATGGAGAAGCATTATTATTAAATTTAGATATGAAGGGAATATGTGCATCAGCAGGTTCAGCATGTAGCTCAGGATCTACTGAGCCTTCTCATGTATTATTAGCAATAGGATTACCAGATAATATTGCTAAAGGAACATTACGAATAACATTTGGCATGGAAAATACAAAGGATGATGTTGATTATTTAGTTAATTGTTTAGTAGAAATAGTTCAAAATCTTAGAAATAATTCATCAGAATATTTGGAATTTATAAATAAAACTAATAAGTAAAACTCTATCTGGATATATGATATAAGGAGAACATTGTAGTATTCACAATAGAAAAAAGCTAGGAGTTTATACTCTTAGCTTTTTAATTGATTTTATTTCATCAAACAAACTATTTATAATTTCTTTTCTTTTAAAATACGCAGTTCTATATTCTTCTAAAATATATTTATAACTTCTAAAATCTTCGCCTTTTTCAAACATTAGCTCCATACATTGAGTAAAATACTCCTTTTTTTTCTCTGTTTTAGCAGTTTCTCTTTTTATATTATATTCATTTATTTGCTCTAATCTTTTTATTTGATTATCTAAATATTTTGTATAATTATAAATACAACTTATTTCATAATTTGTATCATCTATTACTACTTTAAATAATTGTTTAACTATTTTTGGATTTAATTTTCCAATTTTACTATTTTCTGCCATACTTTTTAAAGCTACAGACTTAGGTGTAATGGCTTGAGTATCTTTAATTAAAAGTTTTAAAGTATCTGTGATACCAATGTGTGTTTTATATTGTCTTTTACTTACAATAGCATCAAATTCATCAGCAACTCTAATAATTTGACCTTCTATAGGAATGTCATCTTTTGTTAGACCTTTAGGATATCCAGTTCCATTTAATGCTTCGTGATGATAAATAGTACCTGCACTAAAAGGGCGAAGTTTTGGATCATCCATACACATTTTATAACCAATTGTAGTATGAGTTTTCATAATTTCGTATTCTTCATCTGTTAAACTACCTTTCTTTTGTAGAATTTCTGGCGGAATAAAAAGTTTACCAATATCATGAAGATAAGCACATGTAGTACAATATATTGTAAAACTTTTATTTAAGTGCATATATTCACAAAGACGACAAGTAATATTTGCTACATTTTCACTGTGCAATCTAGTATAAGGATCTAAAGTCTCTAACATACTTAATTGATATCTAATCGTATCATCTAAATTATACGATTTAAGATTAGCTTTATCATAAAAATTCATTTCTTCTTTCATTTGTAAATCTCCTAATATTTAAAAAAATAAATAACTTAATTTAATTTTAAAGCTAATTTTAAAAGACGTCAAGTATAAATTAAAAAAACACTTAAAATATTAAGAAGCTAATACTTTAAGTGTTTAAAAATTTTTAAATATCCATTTGACTGCTTAAAAATCCAGCTGCAGACTGAACAACTTTTAATTCCATATCTCCCATTTTTGTATTTTGCTCTTTAGAAAGTAAAATAACGCTTCCTATTACGTCGCCATCAGAAATTATAGGATATATTACCTGTGAATTATATCGCCTATTTTTGTTATCGTTTTGAGTTATCGGAATAGCTAATTCATTATTTTCTTTACTAGTATATATTTCTTT
>CANRFS010000060.1 GCA_947629965.1 uncultured Clostridia bacterium | reverse complement strand
TACGTTCAAAAAAAGAAAATATTATAAAAGTTAAAGATATAACTTTTGATATGGATAAAATGGTAGTTAAAAAAGAAGACCAAAATATAGAACTTACTTCACTAGAGCTAAAATTGCTAAATTTGTTATTTTTAAATATTAATAAAGTAGTTACTAGAAATACAATTCTTGATAAAATTTGGGAGTGGACAGGTAATTTTGTAGATGATCATACTGTAACCGTGTATTTTAAAAGAATTAGAGAAAAATTAGGTACAGATATTATTATAACTATTAAAGGAATGGGGTATAGAATTGATGATGGCAAATAAAATTAAATTAAAAAAATATTTAATCTGCACATTTATAATTTCTATAATTTTTACTTTCATATTTTTAATAATAAATATTTATGAATATAAAACATATACTAAAAATTTCAATAATAAATTATCTGCAATAACTTTAAAATTGAAAGAGGACTATCCAAATATTTCAGAAAATGAAATTTTAGAAATTCTAAATAGTAAAGATACTGGCACATCTATTTTCGAAAAATATAGTATTGATTCAAATAATGATTCGATAGTTTTAGAAAATGATGAGGCGCATCATATATTCTTAAGTTTAAATATTACAGTTCTAATTTTAGCTCTTTTAATATTAATATTTACATTTCTTAAATATAATAAAACAAAAGATAAAGAAATAAGTGAAATAACTAAATATATCGAAGAAATCAATAAGAAAAATTACACGCTACATATTGATGAAATATCTGAAGATGAATTATCTATTTTAAAAAATGAGATATATAAAACAACTGTAATGCTTAAAGAAAGTGCAGATAATTCTATCAAAGATAAAAAAGAGCTTAAAAATTCTCTTGAAGATATATCACATCAATTAAAAACGCCATTAACATCTATATTAATAATGCTTGACAATTTAATTGATGAACCAGATATGGAAAGTAAAATGAGAGATGAATTTGTAAGAGATATAAAAAGAGAAGTAACAAATATAAATTTTTTAGTACAAGCAATTTTAAAGTTATCAAAATTCGATTCAAATACAGTAGATTTTATACGAGAAAAAAATCACATGAAATCAATAATTGATAAAAGTATTCAAAATGTATCTACACTATGTGATTTGAAAAATGTTGAAATCGAAACAAAAGGTTGTGAAAATGCTATATTATATTGTGATTTTAGATGGCAAGTAGAAGCAATTACTAACATTATAAAAAATTGTATAGACCATTCAAAAGAAGGAAGCAAAGTGGTTATAAATTATGGAGAAAATAAAGTTTATTCATTTATAAATATTGAAGATTTTGGAGAAGGAATATCAAAAAAAGATTTGCCACATATATTTGAAAGATTTTATAAAGGCGAAAATGCTTCAGAAGATAGCATTGGAATAGGTCTTGCACTTTCAAAAACGATAATAGAAAACGACAATGGAAACATAAGTGTAGATTCAAGCAAGGAAGGCACAGAATTTCAAATAAAATATTTCAAATAGTTTAAAATTTTATAAAAAAAAGAATACAATCAGATAGAGTTTATAATATCTTCAAGTTGTGTTAATCTAGAAATATTATCTCTATTTCCCATATGACCAACTCCACTAATAAAAACAGGGGTGCTCTCTATTCTAGAAACAAAATTTTTTAATATGTTAAAAGGTATTACGTGATCATTATCACTATATAATGAAAATCTATTGGGAATTGAATTTTTACAATATTGAATATGGTTATCGTTTACTGCAAAATCTTTAAAGGCATTATTTAAATCGTCTCTATTAGGAACTGTAAATAAATCACAAAAACCTGCAACACTTATGTAAGTGTTGCTTTTTAAATTGTTTTCACAAAGATATTTAATAATAAAAGGATTACCAATTGAATGTGCAATAATAATAGTTCCATCATTGAAAAATTCTTTATAATTATTTAGAATTTCAGACCATCCTAAATAAGATGCTTCTGAGCGTATAGGAAATTCGGGCATAAATACTTTATAATTTTTATTCTCTAAAAACTTTTTGAGAGAAGGACCAAATGTATAGGTAGTATCTCCATTAAAACCATGAATAATAAATGCAGTTTTCATATCAAATAATCTCCTTTAAAACAATGTACTAAGATATTATAACATAGATATAATAATTATTGCAATAAATAGAAAATCATGATAAACTTAAATAAGGTGAGTTTTATGATAGAATTAAAACTAGATAAAGACGAAATGAAAAATCTAACAGAAGATGAAATAGAAATTGCAAAAGCAAGAAAATTAGAAATATTAATATTACCTATTTTAAGAAGAAATTTAGACTTCTTTTATGCAGGTGGAAACTTGAAAGGAAAAGCCAAAGCTTATAGACAGCCACTAGATAAAGAGACAGTAGAGCAAGCTGTTGAAAGTAAGAGCAATAATATTCCTACAGTTTGTAAACCATTGTGTGAAATGGTTGCCCAAATCCTAAAAGATAATGGAATAAATGCAGACACAGTTTCTTGTGATACAGATATTTTTAAACATACAGATGTATTAATAACAACAAAAAGTGGCAAGAAATATATAATAAATTATTTAGAAGATATAGAAAGCATTCAGAGTGGGATGAGAACTCCAGATTTTGCATCACAACAGTATTATGAAAGACGATATAAAAAATTTGAAAATGGATTAACGACAGATGGAAAAAGCTTAGAAGGAATAGATTTTTTAAGTAGTGAACAATTAAAGAAAATAGATGGCAACTTAGGATATACAAAACACAATATGTATATGAATGATGTAATAGAACAAATTAAAAAAGAATTTTTAAATTTTAGATCTGTAATGTCAGAAAATGAATGGATTTCAAAAGAAGCAGAATTGGAGAGAAATAATAATGTAACAATTGAAGAAAAAGAAAAAATAAAAAAAGAAATATTTGACAGATATAATAATATGACAGAAAGTGAAGTGTTGGAAGCTAAGCTAGACTGGATTTTTAATTATTTTAATGGCAGAATGGATTTAAAAGGACATGCTGATTTTGTTATGTATTATAGTAGATTGTTATTAAAAGAGGTATTAACAGATGATGAGTATAGAAAAATTACTAGATATGATGGATTTGTAAATACTAATAATATTCCAGAAGATTCAAAAATTAAAGATGTTTTAGATTTTGATAATGCAGACAATATAAACAAATCAAGATTTTGTGTATTAGAAGTAGAAGACAATATATATGTATTTTCTACAAAACCAAATTCATATGTAAAGTTAGATAAAAGCGAATTAGAGAAATTAAGTAAATATGCTAATATATCTAAATCTGAAAAACCATCAGACCTAGTGTTACATTTGTGTGATAGAGGAAATGCTTTGCCACTTGTTTTCCATCCATTAGGAAGTAAGCTATTAAATGAAAGAGCTGATTTAATAGATGAAAATCTGACAGAGGAAGAAAGAAAAAAAGCAATAGAAGATTTATCTAAACAAATAAAAACTACTGATGAACCAGTAACTAGTATATTGATTCCATATCCAAATGGAGAAGAAAAATATATTTATATAAACCCAGATGATGAATTCGTTTTAAAAGAAAAAAACAAAGAAACGATATATCATTATAACGAAGAAACAGATTCTTTTGAAGAAGAAGTAAAAAATGAAAAATAAAGATAAAATAAAAGGAGTGATAAGTATGTTTAGTTATTCAAATTATGAAGAAAGTAGCAAGTACATAAAAAGTAAGATAGGTGAATTAAGACCAAGGATAGCAATAATTTTAGGTTCAGGATTAGGAGTTTTAAGTGAAGAAATAGAAGATAAAATTGTTATTAATTATAGAGATATACCAAATTTCCCAGTATCTACAGTAGAAGGACATGCAGGAGAATTAATAATAGGAAAATTAAATGGAGTAGAAATTATTGCAATGAATGGAAGATTCCATTATTATGAAGGTTATAATTTAAAAGAAACTACTTTCCCAATAAGGGTGTTTAAATTATTAGGAATTGAAAAATTAATAATTACAAATGCTTCAGGCGGGATAAACACAAACTTCCAAGCAGGAGATTTCATGGTAATAAATGATTATTTAAGTTTCTTTGCAGAATCAGTTTTAAGAGGGAAAAATTTAGATGAATTTGGAGAAAGATTTACAGATATGAGCCAAACTTTTGACAGAAATTTGAGTGAAAAATTAAAGGAAGTAATTAAAAAACATACAGGAAGAGTGCAAGAAGGTGTATACGCATATATGAAAGGTCCTACATTTGAAACACCAGCAGAAGTAAGAGCACTAAGAATTTTAGGAGCAGATGCAGTAGGATTATCAACTGTTCCAGAAGCAATAGTTGCACATCATTGTAGAATTGATACTGTAGCAGTTTCTTGTATTACAAATATGGCAGCAGGAGTATTAGATGAGACATTATCTTATGATGATGTAAAACAAACTGCAGAAAGGGTAAAAATTAAATTTAAAGAAATTATAAAAGAATATGTAAAAGAAATATACTTCCAAAAATAGGAGGGCAACATGGATAAAGAAAAAATGAATAAAACAAAACGAAGAATATTTAATACAGCTGTACAAATATTTGCAGAAAAAGGTTATGATAATGCAAGCGTTGAAGAAATTACCGCAATAGCAGGTGTTGCAAAAGGTTCTTTGTATTATCATTTTGCAAAAAAAGAAGATATATTTGATATGTTGTTAGAAGAAGGATTAAAGTTATTAAAAAACAATATAGAAATAAAAACAAGAAATTGCTCTACTGCTTTAGAAAAAATTAAAGCAATTATATTAGTTCAAATAAAAGTTACAGTAAAGTATGAAGCATTTTTAAATGTTGTTTTTTCACAAATATGGGGTGAAGAAAATAAAAATAAAAAATGCAAAAAAGCTGTTTTTGAATACATAAAGATTATTGAAAATGTAATTAAAGAAGGAATTGAAAGTGGTGAATTTTATGATGGCAATGTAGAAGCACTTGCATCAGGAGTATTTGGAATAACATGTTCTAGCCTTATATATAGATTAAAGAAAAACAGAACAGTAAATATTGACGATGTGTATAATGGATTTATAAATACAGTTTTAAGAGGAATAAGCAAAGAAATTTAAAAAAGTATTAAAAGAAATTTATTGGTGAAAAAGAGATTTGGTCTCTTCTTCACCATTTTTTTTGAGCTTTATTATTTTTGTACTGACCTCCCAGTCTAATGACTTTCAAAAAAATATATGATATACCAAATATTGGTGAAAGGTTAATGTGCAAAAAAATATATAATTGTTTAGAAATAAGTGACTTAAAAGATATTCTAAATAAAACAAAGAAACTATATGAAAATAAAATTGCTTTTCAAATAAGAGTAGGAGAAAGAAAATACAAGACTTTTACACATGCTGAAGTTAGAAATATGATTGATGCTTTAGGTACAGCATTAATTGATTTAGGATTAAAAAACAAAAGAATAGCAATAATTGGAGAAAATAGATATGAATGGGAAATTGCGTATTTATCAGTAGTATGTGGAACTGGTATTGTAGTACCACTTGATAAATCTCTTCCAGAGAATGAATTGGAATCATTAATTCAAAGGTCAGAAATTGAAGCAATATTTTATACAAATAAACATGCAGAAGCAATAGAAAAAATTAAGTATAGCGAAAAAAATAAATTGAAACACTTAATATCTATGGAGTCTGATAAAAGCAAAGAAGGAATTTATTCTATAAATGAGCTTATAAAACAAGGCAAGAAACTATTAGAAGAAGGAGATAGAAGTTTTATAGATGCAAAAATAAATCCAGATGAAATGGCTATTATGCTGTTTACATCTGGAACAACATCTGCATCTAAAGTTGTTGCCTTATCACATAAGAATATATGCTCAAATTTAATGGATATAGGAAGCATATTAGATGTAACATCAGAAGATACCTTCCTTTCGGTACTCCCAATTCATCACGTTTTTGAATGTACTGTAGGTTTCTTATTTTCATTATATAAGGGCTCAAAAACAGTATTCTGTGATGGTATAAGACATATAATAAGCAATTTAAATGAATATAAAGTTAGTGTAATGGCTTGTGTTCCAGCAATTTATGAAGGAATATTTAAAATGGTAAGAGCAAGATTAGAAAAAGAGGGAAAACTTGAAGAAATACTGCAATACGAAGAAAAATATAAAAATTGTTCAATTGAAAAAAAGAAAGAAATCTTTAAAGAAATACATGATATGCTTGGTGGAAAAATTAAATTGTTTATAAGTGGAGCAGCATCATTAGACAGAAATATTGAAGAAAGATATAGATTACTTGGTTTAAACTTGGTACAAGGATATGGACTAACAGAAACATCGCCAGTTGTAGCAATAGGTACAAATAAATATTACAAAACAGGTTCCATAGGAAAAACAGTACCAAGTGTAGATGCAAAAATTGTAGATGTAGGAAAAGATGGCATTGGAGAACTTGTTGTAAAAGGCCCTAATGTTATGCTTGGATATTACGAAAATAAAAAAGAAATTAAAAGCGCTTTAAAGGACGGATGGTTCTATACTGGTGATTTAGCAAGAATAGATGAAGAAGGATATATATTCATTTGTGGTAGAAAGAAAAGCGTTATAGTTTTAAAAAACGGAAAAAATATTTTTCCAGAAGAAATGGAAAATTTGGTAAATAAAATAGAAGGTGTAACAGAATCTTTCATATTTGGCAAAAAATGTTCTGAAGACAAAGAAAATATTAAGATAAATGTAAAAATAGTATTTGATATAAATGTAATAAAAAATTCTTGCAATATAGAAACAGATGAAGAAATATACAGTTACCTGCAAAATGAAATTAGAAAAATAAATAAAACAATGCCATCATATAAGGCAATTAGAGGAATGATAGTAACAGAAAAACCATTAATAAAAACAACAACAAATAAAATAAAAAGGCAGGCAAATCTTGATGAGATTGAAAAAACTTAAAACAAAATTTTTAGGTAGAAATTGTATTTGCTATAAAACAATAGATTCAACACAAAACGAAATTTTAAGAATGATAAGGAAAAAAGCTCCAAATGGAAGTTTAGTTATAGCAGATATTCAAACAAAAGGCAAAGGTACTCATGGTAGAACATGGTATACAGATGAAAAAAACAATATAGCATTTTCATTTTTTGCAGAGCTCAAATGCGATATAAGAAAACTTGATGGAATAACATTGGAAATTGCAAAAATTATAGTAGATATTTTTAAAACAATATATAAAATTGATGTTTCCATAAAAGAGCCAAATGATATTGTAATAAAGGATAAGAAGATAGGTGGCATTTTAACCGAAACAAAAGTATTATCAGGAATTGCAGAATATATAGTAGTTGGAATTGGAATAAACACTTCAAAAAAATATTTTACAGAAGATATAAAAGATATAGCAACATCAATAAAAAAAGAATTTAATGTAGATGTTGCTTCGGAAGATTTTATAGCTGAATTTTGTAATAAATTTGAAAAAGAAATATTAAAAAGAATAGGTGATTAATTTGAAAATAGGATTTTTATTTCCTGGGCAAGGATCTCAAACAGTTGGAATGGGAAAAGACATATATAATGAATATAAAATAGCAAAAAATGTATATGATAGAGTTCAAAATTTAACAGGTATAGATATAGCAAAAATATCTTTTGAAGGACCAGAAGATGTTTTAAATGAAACTAAATATACTCAGCTTGCAATACTTACTATGAGTTTGGCAATTTTAGAAATATTGAAAG
>CANRFS010000059.1 GCA_947629965.1 uncultured Clostridia bacterium | reverse complement strand
AAAGAACAAAAAATAAATGATGGATTAGTAATACAAGATAGTGATGGAAACGAATTTGTATGGATACCAGTAGATGTGCCAGCAGAAAAAACATTTGAAGATGTATTTATTAGAAGTAAGTGGTCAGAAAATGAAAGAGTAGAAGGATTGTCTACTTATTATACTGAACCATATACTGATGGATACCCTGGGGAGGTTGCTGATTATAACGCAATGAAAACGAGTGTAGAAGCAAACAAAGGCTTTTACATTGGAAGATATGAAGCAGGAAGCGTAGACGACCAAGGACAACCAAAAGCAAGAACAAGTGAGTCTGCTGGAGAAGGAAAAATGGTAGTAAAACGAGACCAATACCCATACAACTATGTGGCATGGGGATATAATATGAATAATATAGATAGAACATTCGGGTCTTCAGGCCATGGAGCAGTATATTTATGTAAACATTTTTATGATGGAAAAGAAGTAGGGGTAGCACCTACGTTGTGTTATGGTGTTCAATGGGATGCAATCTTAGACTTTATAAAAAGTGAAAATGACGTAACTGGCAGTGCCTCTTGGGGAAACTTTAGGTGTAATTCATTTACGATTGATAGAGAGGAAGCCCAGTATGCCGTTTGTTCTGGAGATTTGTTGGGTGACTGGCAATCGATATCAGAAGAACCAGAAAATGAAAAGGAAAAATCTAATCCAGAAACGATTTTATTAACAACAGGAGCAAGTGATAATTTTGCAGCCAAAAATATATATGATATCGCAGGAAATTGTTATGAATGGACGATGGAGGCGTTTTCGACGGCGTGCAGGTCATACCGTGGCGGTTATGTGTTTAGCAGTCAAAAATCTGATATGGCGGCGGCCAGCCGTGCCAGCAATAGTAATTTATTCCCCGGCCCCAGACTCGGTATATCTTTTAGGGCAGCACTTTATGTCACAAACTGATTTTGCAGTAGTGCAATAAATCTAGATGCTTCGATATTCTAAAACTTGTTGATTTTAGTGGCATGGTAGAGCATTTTAATAGTACGTGTTCGCGGATTTATGCGCTCCCTCTAGGGAGCGCTATTATTGTGGTTTGGGGTTTTAATCCACTTTCACAATAATAGTGCTCCCCAAAGAAAGAAGAGATGTATTTTATGACTTTTAGTCAAATGATTAAAATATTAAAAGAACAAAATAAAGGAAAAAATATAGGAGCATTTTTCATAGCAACAGAAGAAGATGTGGCATTATTAAATAACATATAAACATGGAGGATATACAGAATTTTATATAACAGAACCAAAATTAAGAAGGGTAGAAAAATCAAAATATATAGATAAAATAGTATATGGTGGTATGTAAATATTTTTCAAATAACGATTTATGCAATACTTTATAATTTAGAGATTGACATTGGAAAATTTGGATAATATAATTATATAGTTAGTTATAAAAATATTACAAAATTATTGATTTGTAAAGGAGAAAACAATGCTAAAATTAAAAAATATTACTAAAGAATATTTATCTGGAGATTCAAAAGTAGAAGCACTAAAAGGTATTAATATAGAGTTTAGAAAGTCAGAGTTTGTTTCAATACTTGGACCTAGTGGATGCGGAAAAACTACACTTTTAAATATAATAGGTGGATTAGATAGATACACAAGTGGTGATTTAAGCATAAATGGTAAATCTACAAAAGAATTTAAGGATAGAGATTGGGATACTTACAGAAATCATTCTGTAGGATTTGTATTTCAAAATTATAATCTGATACCACACCAAACAGTTTTATCAAATGTTGAACTTGCACTTACACTATCTGGTGTTTCAAAAAAAGAAAGAAAGCAAAAAGCAATAAAAGCTTTAGAGAGTGTTGGATTAAAAGATCAAATTAATAAAAAACCAAATCAAATGTCTGGTGGGCAAATGCAAAGAGTTGCAATTGCAAGGGCATTAGTAAACGATCCAGAAATAATTTTAGCAGATGAACCAACTGGTGCACTTGATACAAAAACAAGTGTGCAAATAATGGAAATATTAAAAAGTATTTCTAAAGATAAGTTAATAATAATGGTAACACATAACCCGGAAATAGCAGAAAAATATTCAACTAGAATTATAAAGGTTTTAGATGGAAAAGTAATAGATGATAGTAATCCATATGAAACAGAGAAAAATAAAAAAGAAGATGACAAAAAGAAGACTAAAAAACCATCTATGAGCTTTTTTACAGCATTAAATTTAAGTTTAAATAATTTAATGACTAAAAAAGGAAGAACATTTTTAACAGCTTTTGCAGGAAGTATTGGTATTATTGGAATTGCTTTAATACTTGCAATATCAACTGGTGTTCAAAATTATATAAATAAAGTAGAAGAAGATACTTTATCATCATATCCAATTACAATAGAAGAACAAACAATAGATATGTCTAGTATGATGGAAAGTATGATGGGAGAAGCAAGTGATGATACATTAGTCCATGAAGAAGGAAGAGTATATTCATCTGATATAATGGATGAAATGATAGCTACACTTTCAAATAAAGTAACAAGTAATAATTTAAAAGAATTGAAAAAATATCTAGAATCGGATAATAATACAATAACAGGCTACACAAATGCAATAGATTATAGCTATAATTTAAATATTAATTTATACAAGGAAAATACAGATGATGGAATAGTAAGAGTTAATCCAAGTACTGTTATGAATGCAATGGGAATGGGAGAAATGATAGAAGCAAGTAATAATTCTTCTATGTCATCTGTTATGATGTCAAATACAGATGTGTGGATAGAAATGTTAGATAATGAAGAACTATTACATTCACAATATAATCTTCTTGCAGGTGCTTGGCCTAAAAAATATAATGAAGTAGTTTTAGTTGTAAACGAAAATGATGAACTTAGCGATTATACATTATATTCACTTGGTTTAAAAGATCAAGACGAACTAGAGAAAAAATTTAAATCAATGCAAAAAGGCGAGTCAGTTGAAGAAACAGAACAAACATCATATAGCTATGATGACCTATTAGGATTATCATTTAAGTTAATTCTAAATTCAGATTATTATACTAAGGAAAATGGATTATGGCTTGATAAAGAAGATGATACTGACTATATGAAGGAGAAAATAAATGATGCAGAAAGCATTAAAGTTGTAGGAATAATAAAAAAGAATCCAGATACAGTTGCAGTATCAATGACTGAAGGAATAGGCTATACAAAGGCTTTAGAGGAATATGTAATAAATAAATCTAATGAATCAGAAATCGTAAAAGAACAAAAAGAAAAACCAGAAACAAATGTATTTTCAGGATTAGAATTTCCAACAGACGATGAAAAAAAAGAATTTAACTATGATTCATTATCAGCAGAACAAAAGATGACAATGGCAACTTTAAGTGCAGAAGAACTTTCTCAGATGATGACGGCATATACAGAAAATATGAATTCAAGTTATGAAAAGAATCTAGAAAAATTAGGAGCTATTGATTTAAATAATCCTGTTTCTATAAGAATTTATCCGAAAGATTTTGAATCTAAAGATAGCATTACAAAGGAAATAGAAAATTATAATCAAAAACAAAAAGATGACGGAAAAGAAGAAAATGTTATAAATTATACTGATGTCGTAGGTATAATGATGAAATCTGTAAATCAAATTATTAATATAATTAGTTACGTTTTAATAGCATTTGTTGCAATATCACTAGTAGTATCATCAATAATGATAGGAATAATAACATATATTTCAGTACTTGAAAGAACGAAAGAAATAGGAATACTTCGTAGTATAGGTGCATCTAAAAAAGATATTTCTAGAGTATTTAATGCAGAAACTTTTATAGTAGGTTTAATTGCAGGTTTACTTGGTATAGGAATAACTGTATTACTTACAATTCCAATTAATGGAATTATATATGCACTTACAGGAGTAGGAGTTAGAGCGATGGTACCACCAGTTGCTGGAGTAGTACTTGTTATAATAAGCATGTTACTTACTATTACAGCAGGACTAATACCTTCAAAATTGGCAAGTAAAAAGGACCCAGTAGTTGCACTAAGAGTAGATTAAATGGAGATGAACAAATGAAAGAGGTATATATCGTACTAACACATACAGGAACAGCATTATCTGGCATTGTAAAATATTATACAAAGAAAAAATACACACATGTTTCATTAGGGTTAGACCCTGAATTAACTGAACTATATTCATTCGGAAGATTAAACCCATATAATCCATACAGAGGAGGGTTTATACAAGAACAAATACACGGAGGAACTTTTGCTAGATTCAAAGATACAATATCAGCAGTATACTCATTAAGAGTTACAAATGAGCAATATGAAAAAATTCATAAAATGATACAAAATATGAAAGAAGAAAAAAGTAAATATAAGTTCAATATAATTGGATTATTTTTAGTAAGTGTAAATAAAAAATATAAGAAGGAAGACAAATTTTATTGCGCTGAATTTGTAAAATATATATTAGAGAACTGTTTAAATAAGAAACTTTTACCTGAAATAGTAAAACCTATGGATTTTTTAGAATTAAATAATATACAATGTATATACGAAGGGCTTTTAGCAAATTATGATTATGCCAATAGTCGTGAAACCTATAAAACTGATATTATTGCATAATTTAAATTGCAATAATTATATATTTTAAGCAACAATAAAGTTGCATAGTAAAAGGAGGATAAAATGGAAAAATCAAAAGTATATTTTTGCAAAGAAATTACACCGGAAAACATTGTTAAAATGTATGATGTGCTTAAAAAACCTTTAACAGGTAAAGTAGCAGTAAAGCTACATTCAGGAGAAAGGGGAAATCAAAATTATATAAGACCAGAAATGGTAAAAAAGATAGTAGAACATGTAAATGGAACAGTTGTAGAATGTAATACAGCTTATGATGGAGCAAGAGACACAACAGAGAAGCATAAACAACTAATGGAAGAACATGGCTGGACAAAATATTTTAATGTAGACATTATGGATGCAGAAGGAGAAGATAAAGTATTAGAAATTCCAAATGGAAAAGTAATTAAGAAAAATTATGTAGGAAAAGATATTGATAATTATGATTCACTGCTTGTTTTATCACACTTTAAAGGACACCCAATGGGAGGATATGGAGGAGCATTAAAACAATTGTCAATTGGTGTAGCATCAGGAAAAGGAAAAAGATATATTCATTGTGTTGGAAAAGAAAATGCAAGCTATGAAGAAATGTTTAAAGTAGATCAATTAAAATTTTTAGAAGCTATGGCAGACGCAGCAAGTAGTGTAGTTAAAAAATTTGAAGGAAATATTGTATATATAAATGTAATGTGCAATATGAGTGTAGACTGTGACTGCTGTAATGTTGCAGAAGACCCATGTATGAAGGATATTGGAATATTAGCGTCTTTAGATCCAGTTGCAATAGATGAGGCTTGCATAGATTTAGTTAAAAATTCAAATGATCCAGGAAAGGAACATTTATTAGAGAGAATTAATTCAAGACAAGGAATTCATACAATTGAAGCAGCAAGCGATTTAGGAATTGGAAATAGAGATTATGAATTAATTGAAGTGTAAGGAGGATTTTATTATGATGGAAAAATCAGAAGGTATAAAAAAAGAAAATCATATATTAGATATATTATCTACAAGAATGGCAAAGTATATAATAGGTACAGCTCTTTTAAGTGGAATAGGTGTAGCTTTACCTAGAATATTTCACGTTTTAGCAGGAGCAAATGCAGGAGCAACATTTTTACCAATGCACATTGCAGTTTTAATTGCTGCATTAACATTTGGGGTATTCAGTGGAAGTATAGTAGCAGGTACATCTGTAATATTTAGCTACTTATTAACAGGTATGCCTAGTCTTGCAAGATTACCATATATGCTTATAGAATTAGTAATTTATGCAGTTTTATTAGGTTTATTTAACAAGAAATTTAATAAGTATGTATCACTTATCATCACAATTATACTTGGAAGAGTAATATATTCAGGAGTACTATTTGTAGCAATGAACATTTTTGGATTTAATACTTATGGATTATCAGTAATTGATAGCATAAAAGCAGGATTACCAGGGATAGCTATTCAACTTTTATTTGTTCCATTTATTGCAAAATCAATAGAGAAAGGAATAAAACTTCATGACTAACTTAGAAAAAGTAAAAGCAATTTTATTAGAAAAAAACGCATCTTTGGTTGTATATTATAAAAATGGAGATATAAAAGAATACTATCAAGATAGAATAAAAGATATAAAAGAAATTTTAATGAAAGATGAATCATTACTTAAAGATGCTATAGTTGCAGATAAAGTAATTGGAAAGGTTGCCGCATCTCTTTTAGCAGTAGCAGGTGTGAAAGAAATTTATGCAGAAGTAATGAGCAAACTTGCAATTCCTGTATTAGAAAAAAATAATATTAAATATGAATTTAATAATAAAGTAGAATATATAAAAAATAAAGACAATACAGGAATATGCCCAATGGAAAATAAATATAAAAATGAAGAAGATATAAAAACAATTTATGAACAAATAATTAATAATTAACTAAATGGTTATGTAGTATAAAAGCCTTAAAAACAGCCATTTCTAAGGCATTGAATTTGTAATCAATTTGTAATATAAATGTAATAAAACGTCTTAGCCTTGATTTAACTAATATTAGAAGAAAATACTAAAAATGTTGTTGCAATTGCAACAACATTTTATTTTTTTTATGATATAATCCAATTACATTTTGAAGGGGGAGATGTTAAAATGAAAATAGTAAAAAGGGATGGAACAATAGTTGCATATAATCCAGAAAAAATAAGAGTAGCAATTCAAAAGGCTAATAACGAAGTACCAAGAAAGGAAAAAGCTTCAAAGGATCAAATCGATGAAATTATAAAATATATAGAAGAGTTAGATAAGGCAAGAATTTTAGTTGAAGATATCCAAGATATAATAGAAGAAAAATTAATGTCTTTTCAAAAATATAAATTAGCAAAAAAATATATTACATATCGTTATACAAGAGAATTAGTTAGAAAAGCTAATACAACCGATCAGTCAATTAAAGAATTAATTGAAGGAGAAAGTGAATACTGGAATAACGAAAATTCTAATAAGAATGCAAAAGTTGTAACAACACAAAGAGATTATTTAGCAGGTATTACAAGTACAGACATAACAAGAAGATTCTTACTTCCAGAAGATATTGTAAAAGCACATGATGCAGGAATTATACATTTTCATGATGCAGATTATTTTGCCCAAAATGCACTTCATAATTGTGATTTAATAAACTTAGAAGATATGTTACAAAATGGAACTAATATAAATGGAGTTATGATAGAAAAACCACACAAATTTTTAACAGCAATGACAATAGCAACACAAATTATAACAGCTGTAACATCTAGTCAATATGGTGGAGCAACTGTTACAATGACACATCTTGCCCCTTTTGTAAGAGATAGCTATAATTTATATTTAAAAAAATATGAAGAAAGAAATTTAACAAAAGAACAATGTGAAAAATTTGCTAAGGAAGATTTGAAAAAAGAAATAAAAGACGGTGTTCAAACATTCCAATATCAAATTAATTCTATGACTACAACAAATGGACAATCTCCTTTCTTAAGCGTATGTTTCTATTTAGGAGAAACAGATGAATACAAAGAAGAACTAGCAATGATAATAGAAGAAATGTTAAATCAAAGAATACAAGGAATGAAAAATGAAAAAGGTGTATATATCACACCAGCATTTCCAAAATTACTATATGTTTTAGAAGAAGACAATATTAGAGAAGGAAGTAAATATTGGTACTTAACAGAACTTGCTGCAAAATGTACAGCAAAAAGA
>CANRFS010000058.1 GCA_947629965.1 uncultured Clostridia bacterium | reverse complement strand
TATTATTTCATAATAATTTTGGATTCGAAGCTCCTATTTCAAAAATTATATTTAAACTATTTTACTAATCAAATTAATTTAAAAACAATTACACAAATTACAATTTATATCACTAATTTAGTAATTCTCTAACTACCTCATTTATTGTTTTGCCGTCTGCGACTGCTCCTATTTTTTCTTTTGCGGTCTTCATTACTTTACCCATATCTTTAATGCTTGTTGCTCCTACTTCTTCTATTACTTCTTTTACGATATTTGTTATTTCTTCTTTACTTAATTGTTTTGGTAAATATTCTGATATTATTTTTATTTCTTCATTAACTTGGTCAATTAAGTCTTGCCTTCCGCTTTTTTCATAATCTGCTAATGAATCTTTCCTTTTTTTAGCTTCTTTTGCTATTATTTCTAATATTTGATTATCATCAAGTTCTAATTGTTTATCTTTTTCAACTTGAAGTATTGCTGCCCTTACCATTTGAACAACGTTCTTTCTTAACACTTGTTTTTCTTTCATAGATTCTTTTAAATCTTCCATTAATTTCTCTTTTAACATATTTTCTTCCTCCCTACATATGATAAAAGGTGAAAAGTTTTTATATATTTTTTTAACTTCTCACCTCTAATTTCTAACTTATATTCTAAAATTTTCTTTTTCTTGCTGCTTCTGATTTTTTCTTTCTCTTTACACTAGGTTTTTCATAGTGTTCTCTTTTTCTTACCTCTTGCAAAACACCATTTCTTACGCATTGTCTTTTAAATCTTCTTAATGCGTCTTCTATATTACCGTTATTAACTTTTATTTCTGACACTTCTATTTCCCTCCCCTCACTACTGCTACTTGTATCATTTAGTGGGATTTAACTTTATGTATTATATCGCAAAAGTTAGTAATTGTCAACTTTATTTATCATATTCAAATAAGTCTCCAAGTGGTTTTGCTTCGTTTAGTCTTTTAATTGCTTCTGCAAACAACGGAGCAATTGATACTACTTTTATTTTATCTATTCTTTTTTCCTCTTCAAGTGGAATTGTATTTGTTACTACTAATTCTTTTATTGGAGATTTTTCTATTCTTTCAATTGCAGGTCCAACCAAAACTCCATGTGTTGCTCCAGCATATATTTCTTTTGCTCCGTGTTTTTGAAGAATATTTGCCGCTTCTACTAATGTTCCTGCTGTACTTATTTCATCATCAAATATTACTGCCGTTTTTCCTTTTATATCTCCTATTATATTTGTTGCAACTGCATTATCGTTGTTTGATTCTCTTCTTTTATCTATTAATGCGAGTGGACATTCAAAAAATTTAGAATATTTATATGCTTTTTTTGAGCTTCCTGCATCTGTTGCAACTACTACCATATTTTCTAATTTTTTTGCTTGAAAATATTTTTCTAATAAATGTTTTGCAGTTACTCTATCACATATTACATTAAAGTATGCTTGAATTGCTGGATTGTGAAGATCACACGTTAAAACATGATTTACTCCAGCTGCTTCTAATAATGTTGCCATTAACTTTGCTGTTACTGGAACTCTTGACTGATCTTTTTTATCTGATCTTGAGTACATAAAATATGGAATTACTGCCGTTATTCTTCTTGCACCGGCTCTTTTGGCAGCTTCTATTGTTATTAATAATTCCATAACCCTTTCGTTTACTGGTGGCTGAGTTGTTTGTACTATGTACACATCATATTCTCTAACAGTTTCTTTTAATTGTACGAAATTGTTATCATTTGCAAATTTAAAGGAATCTTTTTTTCCAACTGGTATTCCTAAATTATCACATATTTCTTTTGTAAATTCTTCTGCAGAATTGCAGGCAAATACTTTAATGCTATTCATTTTTATCCCCCTATCCAAAATTTGAAAATTTTTGTATTTTTCGCTCTTTGCTCTTCACTTTTTGTCGGATTTTAACAAATTTATTTTAGCATTACTTATTTATGATTTCAATACAATTTTAAGAATATTTTTTAATATTGACTATTTTAATTTTGTGTGATATTATGTAAATATAAATTTTTTAATCCTGTTTTTCAGGTTAATATATATTCATCTTAGTAAAATAATTGTTTTAAGGAGAAATTTTTATGTTTAAGACTATTTGTACATTGGTTGCACTCTTTTGTTGCTTAGTGGCAATAATATTGGGAATAGTAAAAAGTGTTCCTATAGTATGGATCATATATGCTATTATTGTTATTATTACACTTCGTTATGATTTAGTCGCGTTTGTTACTGAAAGCTCAGAGCATTCATTAATACTTCTAATTGCATCAATATTCTTCTTACTTGCTTGCTTTGCGCTAATAAATTTTGAATTAGATTTAGTTAATATGATGAATTCACTTTCTTAGTTTGTGACAAACATAATAAATAGAGGAGAGTTTTCTCCTCTATTTATTTATTCTATGCAGATTCTCCAGTTTGTTCTTCTTGTTTTTCTGTGTTTATTTTTGTGTTTCTATAATTTTTCATTCCTGTTCCTGCTGGAATTAGTTTTCCTATAATAACGTTTTCTTTTAATCCTATTAATGAATCTACTTTTCCTTTTATTGCTGCTTCTGTAAGTACTCTAGTTGTTTCTTGGAATGATGCTGCTGATAAGAAGCTTTCTGTTGCAAGTGATGCTTTTGTTATTCCTAATAATGCTCTTCTTCCTTTTGCTGGTCTCTTTCCTTCTTCTATCATTTTTTCGTTTTCTTCGTTGAATTCATTAATGTCTACTAATGATCCTGTAAACATTCCTGTATCTCCGCTGTCTTCTATCTTTACTTTTTTAAGCATTTGTCTTCCAATTACTTCTATATGTTTATCATTGATATCAACACCTTGATTTCTGTATACTTTTTGTACTTCTGCTATTAGGTATTCATATACTCCTTCTGGTCCTTTTATAGCTAATATTTCGTTTGGATTAATTGATCCTTCTGTAATTGGATCTCCTGCTTTTATTTCGTCTCCTTCTTTTACTTTTAGTTTTGATCCAAAACTAATTGCATAAGTTTTTGAGTTGTCTTTGCTAGTTACTGTTACTTCTTTTCTCTTTTTAACTTCTTGTATTTTAACTTTTCCATCTATTTCAGATATTACTGCAAGTCCCTTTGGTTTTCTTGCTTCAAATAACTCTTCAACCCTAGGTAAACCTTGTGTGATATCTCCTCCTGCTACACCACCTGTATGGAATGTTCTCATTGTAAGCTGTGTACCAGGTTCACCAATTGATTGTGCTGCAATTATACCAACTGCTTCTCCAATATTAACTTCTTTTCTTGTTGCAAGACCCATACCGTAACATTTGCTACATACACCATGTTTTGTTTTACATCCTAATACTGAACGCACTTCTACTTTTTTTATTCCTGCTGCTACTATTTTATCAGCTATGTCTGGTGTAATTAATGTATTTGTATCTACTAATAATTCGTTAGTTTTTGGATCATATAAATCGTTTAGAACATATCTACCTACTAATCTTTCGTCTAATTTTTCAATTATTTGATTTCCATCTTTTATATCTTCTATTTCTATTCCTTCTGTTGTTTTGCAGTCTTCTTCTCTTACAATAATGTCTTGAGAAACATCAACTAATCTTCTTGTTAAGTATCCAGAGTCTGCTGTTCTTAAAGCTGTATCTGCTAAACCTTTTCTTGCACCGTGTGAAGAAATGAAATATTCTAGAGCATCTAATCCTTCCCTGAAACATGATTTAATTGGTATTTCTACTGTTTTACCAGATGTATTTGCCATAAGTCCACGCATACCAGCAATTTGACGTAATTGGTTCATGTTACCTCTTGCTCCAGACTGTGCCATCATGTATATTGGGTTTAAGTCATCAAAATTGTCTTTCATTGCATCTGTAACGTCATTTGTTGCTTTTTCCCATACTTTGATTATTGATGAATATCTTTCATCTTCTGTTATTAAACCTCTTTTATATTGTTTTCCTATTTCTTCTACTTGTTTTTCACTATCTGCTAAGATTTTCTTTTTAGCTTCTGGTACTGCAACATCGTGAACAGACACTGTTATTGCACCTTTTGTAGAATACTTAAATCCTAGGGCTTTAATATAGTCTAATAATTCTGCTGATCTGTTTAGTCCATGTTTATCTATACATTTTGCAATTATTGTTCCTAAATTCTTTTTCATAACTGGGAAGTCTATTTCTAAGTCAAATTCCTTTTCAGGATCGTTTCTGTCTACAAATCCTAAATCTTGTGGAATTTCTTCGTTATATATAAGCCTTCCAACTGTTGTTTGTATTGTTTTTGTTTTCTTTTCTCCATTTATTTCTTTTGTTAGTCTTACTTTTACTTTTGCATGAAGACCAACATCACCGTTTTGGTAAGCAAGCAATGCTTCGTCTACATCTTTAAAGTACATTCCTTCACCTTTCTCACCATCTATTTGCATTGTTAAGTAGTAGCTTCCAAGTATCATATCTTGTGTTGGTACTGTAACTGGCTTGCCATCTTGTGGTTTTAAAAGGTTGTTTACAGATAACATTAAATATCTTGCTTCTGCTTGTGCTTCTGGTGATAATGGAACGTGAACTGCCATTTGGTCTCCATCGAAGTCAGCGTTGAATGCTGTACATACTAATGGGTGAAGTTTTATTGCTCTTCCTTCTACTAAAACTGGCTCAAATGCTTGAATACCTAATCTGTGAAGTGTTGGAGCACGGTTTAACATTACTGGATGATCTTTAATAACTTCTTCTAATATATCCCATACTTCTGGTCTTAATCTTTCTACCATTCTTTTTGCATTTTTTATATTGTGTGCAAGGCCTCTTCCAACTAATTCTTTCATTACAAATGGTTTAAATAATTCTATTGCCATTTCTTTTGGAAGTCCACATTGATAAATTTTTAGTTCTGGTCCAACTACTATAACTGAACGTCCTGAATAGTCAACACGTTTTCCAAGTAGGTTTTGACGGAAACGTCCTTGTTTTCCTTTTAGCATATCTGATAATGATTTTAATGGTCTATTTCCAGCTCCTGTAACTGGTCTTCCACGTCTTCCATTGTCTATTAGGGCATCTACAGATTCTTGAAGCATTCTTTTTTCGTTTCTTACAATTATTTCTGGTGCACCTAATTCTAATAATCTTTTTAATCTGTTATTTCTATTGATAACTCTTCTATATAAATCATTTAAATCAGATGTTGCAAATCTTCCACCATCTAATTGTACCATTGGTCTTATTTCTGGCGGTATTACTGGAATAACACTCATTATCATCCATTCTGGTTTGTTTCCAGATAATCTAAAACTTTCAACTGTATCTAATCTTTTTATAAGTTTTGCTTTCTTTTGCTCGCTTGCTTTTTCTAATTCTTTTTTAAGTTTAGTTGATAATTTGTCTACATCAATTTCTTGTAATAAGGTTCTTATTGCTTCTGCACCCATTTTAGCTACAAAAGATCCTTTTCCATATTTTTCTTCTGCTTCCCTGTATTCTTTTTCTGTTAATACTTGGCACTTTGTAAGGTCTGTTGTACCTTTGTCAAGTACTATGTATGCTGCAAAGTATATAACTTTTTCCAAACTTCTTGGTGAAATATCTAACATTAGCGCTACTCTACTTGGTATTCCTTTAAAGTACCAAATATGTGCAACTGGTGCAGCAAGTTCAATGTGTCCCATTCTTTCACGTCTTACTTTTGATTTTGTTACTTCAACTCCGGCATCTATCGCATATTATTCCTTTATATCTTACTCTTTTATATTTACCACAATGACATTCCCAGTCTTTTGTAGGTCCAAATATTTTTTCACAGAATAAACCATCTTTCTCTGGTTTTAGAGTTCTGTAATTGATAGTTTCTGGTTTTTTTACTTCACCTTTTGACCATTCTCTTATTTTTTCATCAGATGCTAACCCTACTTTTAGTTTATTGAATATCTCTAATTCATCCTTTTCTTTGTTTTCCATTAAGGCTTTTCCCCCTTTAAAATTTATTCGTCGATAATATCCTCATCATTCATAATATTATCTGTTCCAAGCTCATTGTCAAAGATTTCATTATCGTCTATTGCTATATCTTCATCTTCTATTGAATCTTCTTCATCGAAATCTTCTTCTATAAAGTCTCCATTCATTTCTTCGTCATCTACTACTGCATCTTCATCAGGCATAACTTTATTTAAATCTTCTAGATTTAGATCTATTCCTTCATCAATGTTCTCTTTTAGTTCTAATTCTTCATCATCTTCAGAATACAAGCGTACATCTAGTCCTAAACTTTGTAATTCTTTTACTAATACTTTGAAGCTTTCTGGAACTCCTGGTTCTGGAACGTTTTCGCCTTTAACAATTGCTTCATAAGTTTTTACTCTTCCTACAACATCGTCTGATTTGATTGTTAAGATTTCTTGAAGTGTGTATGCTGCACCATAAGCTTCTAGTGCCCAAACTTCCATTTCTCCAAACCTTTGTCCACCAAATTGTGCTTTACCTCCTAAAGGTTGTTGTGTTACTAATGAGTATGGTCCAGTTGAACGAGCATGTATTTTATCATCAACTAAGTGGTGAAGTTTAAGCATATACATTACACCAACTGTAATTGGTTTATCGAAAGGTTCTCCTGTTCTACCATCATATAGTATTGTTTTACCATCTTCTGATAATCCTGCTTCTTTTAACAATTCAATAATATCTTCTTCTGTTGCGCCATCAAATACAGGGGTTGCAACTTTCATTCCTAATAGTCTTGCTGCTGCTCCTAAATGAACCTCTAAAACTTGACCAAGGTTCATACGAGAAGGTACACCAAGTGGATTTAAAACAACATCAACTGGTGTTCCGTCTGGCATAAATGGCATATCTTCTACTGGAAGAATTCTTGAGATAACACCTTTGTTACCATGACGTCCAGCCATCTTATCTCCAACTGATATTTTTCTTTTTTGAGCGATATATACTCTAATTACTTCATTAACTCCTGGTCCAAGTTCATCTGAATTATCTCTATTATATACTTTTACATCTACTATTGTTCCTGCTTCTCCATGTGGTACTCTAAGTGATGTATCTCTTACTTCTCTTGCTTTTTCTCCAAATATTGCACGAAGTAATCTTTCTTCTGCTGATAGTTCTGTTTCTCCTTTTGGAGTAACTTTTCCTACTAAGATGTCTCCTGGTCTTACTTCTGCACCTATTCTTATAATTCCATTTTCATTTAAGTCTTTTAAGCTTTCTTCACCTACATTTGGAATGTCTCTTGTAATTTCTTCTGCTCCAAGTTTTGTGTCTCTACATTCGCAGTCATATTCTTCTATATGTATAGATGTGTAAACATCTTCTTTAACTAATCTTTCACTAAGCAATATAGCATCCTCGTAGTTATATCCTTCCCATGTTGTAAATGCTATAAGTACGTTTTTACCAAGTGCCATTTCTCCATTTTGTGTAGATGGTCCATCAGCTATAACATCATTTGCTTTTACTTTTTCTCCTTTTACAACTATTGGGTGTTGATTTATACATGTACCACCATTTGTTCTTTTGAACTTACGTAATCTATATGTATCTTTTTCACCTGATTTGGTTTTTATTATAATTTCGTCACCAGTAACTCTTTCAACCACACCATCATTTTTTGCAAGTACCATAATTCCAGAATCTTTTGCTGCTCTGTATTCTATACCTGTTCCAACTATTGGAGAATCTGTAATCATTAGAGGAACTGCTTGACGTTGCATGTTTGCACCCATTAATGCACGGTTTGCATCATCATGCTCTAAGAATGGTATCATTGCAGCACCTACAGATACTAATTGTTTTGGTGATACATCAATATAATCTACTTTATCTGCTTCAACTTCTGTAACTTCGTCTAAGTATCTTACTCTTATCATTTTGTTTTTGAATTTTCCTTCTTTTGTCATAGGCTCTGTTGCTTGTGCAATAATGTAGTCGTCTTCTTCATCAGCTGTCATATATGTAACTTCATCTGTTACTTTATGTGTTTTTGGATCTATTTTTCTATATGGTGTTTCTACAAATCCATATTCATTGATTACTGCAAATGTTGAAAGTGCAGATATAAGTCCTATGTTTGGTCCTTCTGGAGACTCTATTGGGCAAAGTCTTCCATAGTGTGTATAGTGAACGTCACGAACCTCAAATCCTGCTCTTTCTCTTGAAAGTCCTCCAGGCCCTAATGCTGAAATTCTTCTTTTATGTGTTAATTCTGATAATGGGTTTGTTTGGTCCATAAATTGTGATAATTG
>CANRFS010000057.1 GCA_947629965.1 uncultured Clostridia bacterium | reverse complement strand
TGAACCCTCGCGGCCCTTACGAACCCTAACAGTTTAGCAAACTGTCCCCTTCAACCACTTGGGTAAGCCTCCATATAAAATTAATATTTAAAGTGAATAGTGAAGAGTACAAACTTATATTGATTTTCCATTTATTATACTTTTCATTATTCACTCTTTCTTATTTATTTGCTCATTTTGCAAGTTTGGCGGAGAGGGTGGGATTCGAACCCACGGTAGGCTACAAACCTACGCCAATTTTCAAGACTGGTGCCATAAACCAACTCGACCACCTCTCCACATAAGAGACAATTAATAGTTTAACATGCAAATTATTAATTGTCAAGATTTTATTGTTACTTTTCTTGATTTAGTGCTATCTCTAACGCTTGTTTCTCTTCTTCTGATAATTTACAATTAGTTTTGCCTTCACTCACTTGTTTTGCATATATATTTGACATTTCCCTTGAATAGATGCCATTTAATAATACTCCATCATTATTATCATTTAATAAAGCCAATGCAAAACTTAAATCACTTCCAGTGTCTTTAAATGCACTATATCTTATCATTCCTATTTTTTTAATACATAAAGATATTTCTTTATCCAATCTGCTACAAACTTTCTTAATATCTTCATTTTTTTGGTCTACTTCTTCTACTTTTCCTATATATTCCCTAAGCATTTCATCAATATTATTGCCATTTCCTAGCTTTTTCATAAATTTTTTATAATTTTTATTTAATTTTCTTAATTTTATTAAATTACAAATATACAATATTATTAATAATAAATTTACTACAGCAACAGCTATTATAAAGGTATCAGATTTAATAAAATTACTAATTATTTCCATTTACATATCTCCTTTATGTTATAATATTTATTTATTAATTAAATTTAAAATTCTGTCCAAATCTTCATTTGAAGAATATTGTATTATAATTTTACCGCTTCTTTGTTTAGCATCTAATTTAACTTTAGTTCCAAAAAAGTTTCTGAAAGAAGCTTCTATTTCTCTATATATAGGTTGATATCTATCGTTAGATACTTTAGTTTTCTTGATTTTTACTTGTTTTTCAGCTTCTCTAACACTGTCTCCACTTTCAATAATATGTAAAGCTGCCTGATATTGCTTTTCAGAATCTTCTATAGCTAATAATGCTTTACAATGTCCCTCTGTAAGTTTTCCCTCTTTTACTAAATCTATAACTTTTGGAGATAAATTTAAAATTCTAACTGTATTTGCAATTCCACTTCTACTAATTCCTAATTTATCAGCTAATTTCTGTTGTGTCAAATCATATTTATCTAACAATTCTCTTATAGCCATTGCCTTTTCAATTGGATTTAAATCCTGTCTTTGTATATTTTCAATTAAAGCTATTTCACTATTTGTTTGCTTATCATACTCTCTTATAATTGCAGGTATTTCAGAAAGTCCTGCCCTTTTACTAGCTCTCCATCTTCTCTCCCCTGCAACTATTTTATAATAATTCTTTTCTTTAGTAACAATAATAGGTTGTATAACTCCATACTCCTTTATAGAATTTGCTAATTCTTCTATGGATTCTTCATCAAAATTTCTTCTTGGTTGATCTTTATTTGGTTCTACTTCTATAACCTTTAAATTTTGTATTAATTCTCCCTCTTGAATTTTTTCTTCTTCTACTATATTAGTAGACAATAAGGCATCTAGGCCTTTCCCCAATCCTGTTTTTCTTGTCATCTTGACATCTCCTTTATATATGTTTTTTTCCTCTAATAATTTCATTTGTTAATTTTTCATAGCATCTTGCCCCTTTTGATTTAGGCGCATATACACTTATTGGCATACCATAACTTGGTGCTTCGCTTAATTTTACATTTCTTGGTATTAATGTTTTATATACATTATCTTTAAAATAAGTTTTTACTTCTTTTATAACTTGATTTGAGAGATTTGTTCTAGCATCATTCATCGTTAAAACAACACCTTCTATATATAAATCTTTATTCAACTGTTTTTTTACTAAATTTACTGTATTCATCAGTTGCCCAACACCTTCTAGCGCATAATATTCACATTGTATAGGTATGAGCAGTGAATCGGATGAAGTAAAAGCATTAATTGTTAATAATCCTAATGATGGTGGACAATCTATAATTATATAATTAAATTGATCTCTTATTTTTTCAATTTTTTCTTTTAATTTTAATTCTCTAGACATCATTGGAACTAATTCAACTTCTGCCCCAGCTAAATTTATATTTGATGGACAGACAAATAAGTTTTTTATTGGGCTATTTATAATAGCTTCATCAAATTCAACATCATTAATAATTACATCATAAATAGACTTATCTGTATTTTTTTCTATTCCCAATCCACTGGTTGCATTACCTTGAGGATCTTCATCAATTAATAATACTTTTTTACCTTTTTTGGCTAATATTGTACTTACATTAACTGCAGTTGTAGTCTTTCCTACTCCACCTTTTTGGTTTACTACTGCTATAACTTTACTCAAATTTATCCCTCCATAAATTAAAAAAGTGACTCATTGTCCTTTTCATATCAGATTTATTATTCATCTTTTAATAATTCAATAATATTTTCATATTTACATTAATAAAATTCATTGCATATTAATAATATAAAAATATTAGTAATATGTCAATGAATTTATACAATATTTTCTATTTTTCTCTATTATTTTTTTGTCGAATTTTAATTGTTCTTGTTTTTTTGCCTGTCAGCAAAAAATCTTAGTAATATCAGGTGTTTCATGGATTCGTCAAACGTGGAACAATATATTTTCATTCTATAAAGGCTGTTTAGAAGGGATCCCCGCTTTTCTAGGATACTTATCTGAAATTTGCTTCTTTTTATTAACTTCTATTACCTTTCTCCTTATATCTGTATTAGGAATAAAGAATTCATCAGTTTCTATCATTTCTCCACCCAATAATTTAATAGCATTAGTACTTTTATTTATTTCGTCTTCACTATTTGATCCTTTCATACAAATACATTTTCCTCCTGTTTTTACAAAAGGCATCAAATATTCTAATAATATATTTAGAGGAGCCACCGCCCTTGCAACAGCTATGTCATACTTTTCTCTATGCTCTTTATCTCTACCATAATCTTCTGCCCTTCCATGTATGGCTTTTATATTTTTTAAATTTAATTTTTCTATTACTTCATCTAAGAATCTTATTCTTTTATTTAATGAATCTAATAGAACTACCTCAGTTTCTGGAAAAGCTATTTTTATTGGAATTCCAGGAAATCCTGCACCAGTTCCCACGTCTATTATAGTAGAATTTTTACCTACTTTATTTAATATTGTTAATGAATCAACAAAATGCTTTGTTACAATTTCATTTGGTTCAATAATGGCTGTTAAGTTCATAACTTTATTCCATTCTATCAATATATTCATATATTTATAAAACTGTTCTAGTTGTAAGTCTGATAACTCTATATTTAATTTTTTTAAACTGTCTATCATTATTCCTCTAAATTCTTTTTCTTCCATATCTTTGTTCCCCTAATTAATCTATTTGGATAAATTACAATTTATTTTCTATTTCTTTGTTCAAGATAAATTAATAATACTGCTATATCTGCTGGCGAAACTCCTGATATTCTTGATGCTTGTCCAATTGAAAGAGGTCTAAATTTATCTAATTTTTGTCTGGCCTCTAAACTTATTCCTTTTAAATTTTTATAATCTATATCTTCTGGAAGCATCTTCGTTTCTAGCTTTTTAAATTTTTCTACTTGTGCTAATTGTAACTTAATATATCCCTCATATTTTACTTGTATCTCTACTTGTTCTTCTTCTTGTCTCATTAGCTTTAGTCTATTTACATCTAATTTTTCTAACGCTTTATATGAAAGTTCACTTCTTTTTAACAAATCTATTAATTTAACTCCATGATTTATAGCTGTTGACCCATTTTCTTCTAAAAATTTATTAACTTCTTCGCTAGGTTTTATAATTACTTTTTTTAATCTTTCTATTTCATTTTTTATATTTTCTTTTTTCTTTAAAAATGCTTTATACCTTTCATCTGAAATTAATCCAACTTCGTATCCAATAGGCGTTAATCTTAGGTCTGCATTATCTTGCCTTAGCAGTAGCCTATATTCGGCTCTTGAGGTCATCATCCTATATGGTTCATTTGTTCCTTTTGTAACGATATCATCTATTAACACACCAATATACGCATCAGATCTATGTAATATAATAGGCTCTTTTCCTTCTAACTCAAGACTTGCATTAATTCCAGCAATGATTCCTTGTGCTGCTGCCTCTTCATATCCAGAAGTTCCATTTATTTGACCTGCTAAAAACATTCCTTTTATATTCTTCAATTCTAACGATAATTTTAATTGAACTGGATCTATACAGTCATATTCTATTGCATATGCTGGTCTTGTAAATTCAACATTTTCCAGTCCTGGAATTGTTCTATACATTTCAATTTGTACATCTTCTGGCAGTGATGAACTCATTCCTTGAACATACATTTCTTCTGTGTTTTCGCCCATTGGCTCTATAAATATCTGATGCCTTTCTTTATCACTGAATCTCACTACTTTATCTTCTATAGATGGGCAATATCTTGGTCCTGTTCCCTCTATTTGACCTGAATATAATGGAGATCTATGTAAGTTTTTTCTTATTATTTCATGTGTTTTTTCATTTGTATATGTCAAATAACATGGCACTTGGTCAATTTGTTTTGGCTCATTTTCAAAAGAAAACGGAACAATATCTTTATCTCCTTTTTGTATTTCCATTTTTGAAAAATCTATTGTCCTTCTATTTACTCTTGCTGGAGTTCCTGTTTTAAACCTAACAAGTTTTATTCCTAACCTTTTTAACGTATCAGATAGTTTGTTTGCTGGAAATACTCCATCTGGACCACTTTCATAATTTATTTCACCTATATAAATTTTCCCTTTTAAATACGTACCTGTAGCAATTATTACTGCTTTAACATTATATATTGCTCCTACATTAGTCTCAACAGCCTTTACTTCTCCATTTTCTACTTTTATATCCACAATTTCTGCTTGCTTAACAAACAAATTTTCTTGTTTCTCTAATGTATGCTTCATTTCTTGTTGATATTTTTTTCTATCTGCCTGCGCTCTTAAAGAGTAAACAGCAGGGCCTTTTGAAGTATTAAGCATCTTCGATTGTATAAATGTTTTATCTATATTCTTTCCCATTTCTCCACCTAGCGCATCTATTTCCCTTACTAGGTGGCCTTTTGATGTTCCTCCTATATTAGGATTGCACGGCATGTTTGCAATGCACTCTAAGCTTATAGAAAAAAGTAATGTCTTATGTCCTTTCCTGCTACATGCAAGTGCTGCTTCACATCCTGCATGTCCTGCTCCAATTACTGCTACATCATAATTTCCTGCATTATATTTCATAATATTCCCTTCTTCGTGATTTTCGCTTTGTATTTTTTTATATTCTAATTATTTTCCTAAGCAAAATTTTGAAAAAATTCCTTTTATAACATCTTCACTAACATTTTCTCCTGTAATCTTTCCTAAATCTTGCAAAATTTCTTTTATATTAATTGATACTATATCAATTGGCATATTGGTTGCAATGTCCTCTTTTGCTTCTTTAACATGTTTTAAAGCATTTTCTATTAATTCCTTATGCCTAATATTTGTTATTGTAATTTCATTATCAGGCATTATTTTACTTAAGTTAAACATTATATCAAGTTCATCATATAAACAGCTTAGATTTGATTCTGACGCCAAAGATATTTTTAACACTTTTTTATTTGCATCAATTATTTCTTTGCAATTTTCTAAATTGTCTTTTTGTAGATCTATTTTATTTAATAATATAATAGCATTTTTGTTTTTTATAAAATCTAAAATTTCTTTGTCCTCTTTATTAAGCTGTTTAGAATTGTCAAACATTGCTATAATTAAATCGCTTCTTTCTGCCACTTGTTTTGATTTCTTTATTCCGTATTTTTTCTACCTCATTATCTGCCTCCCTAATTCCTGCTGTATCTATTATCTTAAAAGGTATACCTTTTATACTAACAAACTCCTCTATAGTATCTCTGGTTGTCCCTTCTATTTCAGTAACAATCGCTCTATCCTCATTTAATATAGCATTTAATAAAGATGATTTTCCGCTATTAGGTCTTCCTATAATAGCAACTTTAATTCCTTCCTTTATAATTTTTCCATTTTCGAAACTGTTATATAATTTACTTAAATCTTGTTCTATTTTTTCTAGACTATGACTCGCAAGTCCTGTAGTTACTTCTTCAACATCATATTCCGGATAATCTATAGAAGCTTCTATTTGAACTAATAAATCTAATATCTCTTTTTTTATCTTCTTAATTTCATTTGAAAGATGTCCCTCTAATTGATTTGTCGAGGCTTTTAGTTCTTTTTCGGTTTTAGCATTTATTATATCTATTATTGATTCAACTTGACTCAAATCTATTCTTCCATTTAAAAAAGCAAGTTTTGTAAATTCTCCTGGCTCTGCAAGCTTTGCACCATTTTCCAAACACAATTCCAATATTTTTCTTACAACAATAATACCTCCATGTGAACTAATTTCACACATATTTTCCATTGTATAGCTTTTTGGTTTCTTAAAATATGACACTAAAACTTCATCAACATTCATATTAGTTTTTGGATCTATTATATTTCCATATTTAATTGTATAACCCTTTATTTTCTCTATTTGTTCAGGATTTTTTGCCTTGAATATTTTATCTAAAATTTTAAAACAATTATCTCCACTCATTCTTACGATACCTATTCCACCAATCCCTGGTGCTGTTGATATTGCTGCTATTGTAGCCATTTTTGCTCCTTTCTTATGTCTTCTTTTTTTCGTACGATTATGTATTTCATATACTTAATTTTCTAATACTATTATTTTTACTCTACTTTTTTAATTTAATAAAGCAGGGAATCCTCCTCCCTGCCTTAAAATATTACTTTAATTTTATTACAACTTTTCTATATGGTTCCTCACCTTTACTAAATGTTTCTACTTTACTATGTGTTTGCAATTTAGTGTGAATAATCTTTCTTTCATATGCAGTCATTGGTTCTAGTGTAATAGATTTTCCAGTTCTTACAACAGTTCTAGCTATTTTTTCTGCTAAGTCTTCCAATGTCTTTTCTCTTTTCTCTCTATATCCTTCAATATCTAAATAAACTCTTATTTTTAATGTACTCTTTTTATTTGCTACCGATGTAAGTATCGTTTGAAGAGCATTTATTGTTTCTCCTCTATAACCTATTAAATAATTTATATCCTCTCCTGTAATATTTACATATATCTCATATTCCTTAATTTCTGTTTGAAATTCTATTCCTTTTGGTAAAAATTTCCCTAAAAATTTATTTATTTGATTAACTGCTTCTTTAATTTCTTCTTCGTTTTTATTTATTTTTCTTTCAGCTTTTTCTGTATTTCTTTCTTCTTTTTTTATTTCATCTTTTAATTTTAATTCTACTTTAACAACTCTTGGAGCAAGAATATTATAAAAACTTCTTTTTTCTTCTTCGATTACTTTTATTTCTACCATATCTTTTGATACCTTTAGTTCCTTTAATCCATTTTCAATAGCCTCATTTGTTGTTTTTCCTTGTGAAATTATTGTTTTAGCCATTTTGCTCCTCCTTATCTGAATCTAAAAATTTATTTATTATTAATCTTTCAGCAATCATCAATATATTATTAACTAACCAATATAAAGCAAGTCCAAGTGGAGCTATAATAGAAATACTAATTGACATTATTGGCATAAACCAAGACATACTCTTATTCATTTGAGCTGCCATTTCTTGAGGATCTGGTTCCTCTTTTTTATTTTCTTCGTTCTTTTCTTCTTCATTTTTTATTTCTATTATATCTTTTTCCTTATTTTTTGTTGACGTCATTTTCATTGTTATCTTCATTGATGCAATTGTTGTCAATACATATAATATCGGAATTATAAATACTGTTGGATCTTTCCAATTTTCTTGTGGAACATTGCTTAAATCTAATCCGAAAAAATTCATATTAATATATAAATCATTTAAATTAATTTTTTCTTTTTCCTCTTGGTTGTCTTCTTTAGCAATTTCTATTTCTTTATCTTTATTATTAGAAACATATTTTACAATACTTATTTGTGGATAGCCTTGAGAAATTGAAACATTTTCTTGAGTTTCAACATATCTTTGAACTTCCCCCAAAATATTATTATCTATTTTTTTCATATATGTAAGTGGACTTCTAACTAATCCAAACATTGCAAATAACAATATAATTTGAATAATTGATGTTAAACATCCACTAAATGGACTTAATTTTTCTCTTTTATATAAATCCATCATCTCTTGATTCATTTTCATTTGGTCATTCTTATATTTGTCTTGTATTTCTTTCATTTTTTC
>CANRFS010000056.1 GCA_947629965.1 uncultured Clostridia bacterium | reverse complement strand
CCTTTATGAAAAGGATAGATACATTATACTTTATAAATATCTAAATTACAACAAAATTGTCAATTTTTTACATATTACATATTATTAATTGTGAAGTGTAGCATAATTCTCAAAATCTTATTAAATCAAAAGTATCCAATTTTTTTTAATTCTAATTTATCTTGTTCAATTAATTCATCATAATAATTTTCCAAATTTTCTAACCTACTAAGGGATAAATTATATAATAAATTAGGATTTTTTTCGATAGATTCAATAAGCTGTTTTTTTTCTTCTTTTAAATAATTGTTCTTAACTTGTGTTTCTATACTTTCTCTAAAATCATTTTGTTTTATTGTTTCTATCATTTCTTCTTTTTTAGTATTTTTTTCTTTTTTATAAAATAGTTTCCTAAAGAATTGTTTTATGCGAGTTATCAAGTTATTTTTTTGCATGTATGGTAGATTTGTCATATATTCCTCCCTATCTTTGTGTGTTTGCCTTATTCTCTTGTTCTTCTCTAAGTTTTCTAACTTTTTCGCTTAATATTTTATGAAGTTCGATTTTCTTTTTAATTCTTTGAATAGCTCTTTCTTTTTCTGTTAATTCATTATATTCCTCTTCTAAATTTCTATTTTTCTCATCTATTAGACTTTCTACTAATAAAACTTCATCTTCTGTTAATTTTTTTGCATCTTCATTAAGACTGTCTGGCGAACCTTTTACAATTTGTTCTACAATTATACCTTTTCTAACGCTATCTACACTTCCAATTCCTTTTCCTTTAATTTGCGAAATGATGCTTTCTTCTACAAATTTCTTATCAGATAAGGCTTCTATTACATCTTCTTGCCCATTTAATGCTGGATAAAATTCCGTTCCTTTTGAAATTTGATCTATTAAATCATCTTCAGACTTTATATCTTTATCTAAAAAGAATTGTTTTACTCTTTTATTATATGCTTGTTCTAAGTCTGATTCATTTACTTCTATTCCTATTGACTCTAAAATTGGTTCTACAAATAATAAATATTCTTTTGCTTCTTTCCATCCTATTAATTCAATTGGCATATGTTTATATTTCTTATCTCTTGAAAAAAATCCTTTTTGATTATCCATTACCCAGCCATCATGTACAGTTGATAATACTTCTATAATATTTTTTGCTCTAATACTATCAGGAGATTCCACCCAAGGTTTAATATAGTTCTTTTCTTTCGATTCTTCAAATACACGTTTACTATAGCTCTTGTCCCTCAAAATCTTACCGAATATTCCTGTAAAAACCGTATTTAATAATGGCTTAGAAATTGATCTTCCTTCAACATTAAATCGTTTATATATTTTATTAATTCCTAAAATCACATATTTTATTGATTGTTTTGCAAAAACCTGTGATTCTATTTCATCGAAATCATGTTCTAATATAAATTTTTCTGCTTCTTCTTTTGATAAGCCATTTCTTTCCATTAATACCCTCATTGCAACTTTATTATATGGAATATTTAGCTTGCATACTTCGGGTTCATTTTTTGTTTCATTTCCAATAACTTTTTCTTCTTCTCTTTTGTCATCATAACTCATATTTATCCATCTCCAATTTTTATTTATCATATTTATTTTATGTTGGAGGTTTTATTTTGCTAATTTAACTTTATATTATTCTTCTGTTGCATTTACTTGGTCACAATATTCTTTATAATCTTCTTCTAAATCTTTGTTTTTGAATTTTAAGTTTTTATCTTCTCTTAGTTTAATTAATGCTTTATATCTTATATATTGATCATTTTCTTCTAAGCCTTCACCTAGATTTTCTACTATATCATCTTCTACTTCTTCTAAACTTGGTTTGTCAGCTTTATCTATACAATATATTACATGATATCCGTAATCTGTTTTTACTGCTTCTGTAGTATATTCATCTTTATTTAACTTTTTACTTGCTTCAACATATGTCTGTGCTAGTGTGTTTTCTGTAAAATTATCAAATTCAACATTTTCTGACACTATTTTATCTTTATACTCTTCTGCAACTTCGTCAAAACTTTTTCCGTCTTTTAATTTAGCTAGTATTTCATTTGCTGTAGCTAAAGCTTGTTCATCTGTTACATCATCTGTTACTTGAACTAACATATGCTTTGTACTGATTTTTCCATAAACATTATCATTATAAAAATTATTAATATCATCTTCAGCTAATAATGTTTTAAAATAATCTATACAGTATAAATTTCTTTTATAATCTAGTTCCATATAATTAATAAATTCTTCTTTTGAACTAAATCCATTTTCTTCTAAGAAATCTTCTTCCTCATATCCGTATGCACTATACATACTTAAAATTGAATTAGCTTGATCTTCTACTTCTTTCTTTTGATCATCATTTAATTTATAAACGCCGTCTAATATTTCTTTATCTACTAATTCTAAAGCATAACTAATTGGATATTTATTTGCTAAATCATTATACACGTCACTTTTAGTTATTCTTCCTCCTTTAAATGACATAACAGTTTCATGTCCAAGTCCAGGAATTCCTAATATTCCTAATAAGTAAATCAAAGCTCCACCTATTACTAGTCCAACAATGCCTGAAATCCATATTTCTTTTTTCTTGAAAATATTTTTAATTTTTTCTTTAAATGATTTTTTTTCTTCTTCCATACAATTAACACTCCTTATTTTTTCAATATTTTACATATAGTTTATTAAAATAATATTAAAAAATCAAGACCTTTTATAATAATTTTCTATTTAAATTTTATTTTTTTTCCGATACTTAGCTGTCCTGCTCTGGTAATAGCTGAATAACCATATTTTTCTTTTAAATTGTCTATTACTTTATCTAATTCTTCTTGTTTTTGTTTTTCTTCTGATTCAAATAAAGACATTTGTTTTTCATTTTTATTTATTAATTTGTCTACTTTTAATGATACTAATCTAATTGGTTCTCCCTTATACATTGAATTTAGGAGTTGCTTTGCTTTTTCGTATATTTCTTTAGTATTCGAAGTTTCTAAATCTAACTTGCTTTGATGCGAATAATCTTTAAATTCATTTGTTCTTAATCCAACATTAACAACCCTTGCAAGCATATTATGTTTTCTTAATCTAAAAGTTACATGTTCTGCTAGTGTTAGTAATATTTCATTTAAAGAATCTATATCTTGAATATCTATTGGAAGAGTTGTAGAATTTCCTATACTTTTTGGTGCTTCGTATTTATATACTACTTCTGAATTATCTATGCCATTTGCATAATCCCACATCATTTTTCCATATTTTCCAAATTTTTTAATAAGTAGTTTTTCATCTGTTTTAGCTAAATCACCTATTGTTTTTATTTTCATATTATATAATTTTGGAACAGTTTTTCTTCCAAGCATAAATAATTCTTTTATAGGTAGTGGCCACATTTTTTGCTTAATTTCATCTGCAAATAATGTATGTATTTTATTTGGCTTTTCAAAATCTGATGCCATTTTTGCCAACAATTTATTTGAACTTAATCCAATATTTACAGTAAAACCTAATTCCTCGTTTACTCTTTTTCTAATTTCTTTTGCCTTATCCATAAGTGTTGATTTCATTAAATATTCTGTCATATCTAAAAAGCATTCATCTATTGAAAATCTTTCTATTTTATCTGTGTATTCTAATAATAAATTGTATAGTTTATCTGAATATTCTCTGTATACTTTATAATCACCCTGAAATATTTTTATGTTTGGACATTTCTTTTTAGCTTGATATATGGTTTCGCCTGTAACTATTCCAAATTGTTTAGCAAGATTACTTTTTGCAAGTACAATACCTGATCTTTTTGATTCATCTCCACCAATAACTGCAGGTATTTCTCTTATATCATCTTTCTCACCATTTTTTAGGCGCCATATTGCATACCAAGATAAAAACGCATTATTTACATCTATGTGTATAATTTGCCTCTCCATACTATCACCATATTTATTATAGAACATATGTTCTTATGCTGTCAAGATGAATTTAAAATGTTGTTAGATATTTATCAATTCCTTCAGCTGCTTTTTTCCCAGATTCTATGGCTTTGCATACTGTTGCTTTGCTTTGGCATACATCTCCACCTGCAAATACTCCTTCTATATTTGTCATGCTGTTTTCATCAATTTTTATTAGACCTTTTTCATCCAATTCTATTTCTTCATTTTTAATTAAATCTTTATCTGGTTTTAAACCTATTGCAAATATTATAGAATCCGCATTAATATAAAATTCAGTATTAGGTAAATCTACTACCTTTTCGGTAGATGTATCTGTTTTTATACATCTAACTTTTTTTATATTTCCATTTTCTATATCTGCACTTTCAACTTTAGTGTTATAAATAATTTTAACACCATCTGAAATAGCTTCATCTAACTCTAATTGTCTTGCCGGCATTTTGCTATTGTCTCTTCTATAAACTATTGTAGCAGTTCTTGCACCCATTCTAATTGCTGCTCTTGCAGAGTCTGTTGCAACATTTCCACCGACCAATTACAATTACATCTCCTAAATTTTCAACTATTCGTTTTGCATTATATTCTTTTAATATATAGCTAGATTTATAAATTTTTTCACATTCTTTATCTGTTAAATTGTATGTAGATGAAACGTCTGCGCCTATTCCTAAAAATATAGCATCATAATCTTCTTGTAATTTTTTTAAAATTATATCTTTCCCAAATTCTATATTTGTTATAATTTCTATGTTTAAATTTTTTATCCTGTTTGTTAGATTTTCTGTGATATTTCTTGGTAATCTAAAACCTGGAATTCCATATGTAAGTAACCCACCAATTTGCTTTTCCTTTTCAAACATTGTAACTTTATATCCTTTTTTTGAAAGTTCAACTCCGACATTCTATACCTGCAGGACCAGATCCAATAATTGCAACTTTTTTATTATTGTTATTTTCTATATTATATATGTATTTTACATTATTCTCTCTTGCCCATAAATTTACATACTTTTCTAATTTTGAAACTTGAACAGGTTTTCCTTTTATTCCTTTTACACAATGACCGTGTGCAATATTCTTCATAAGGACATACATTTGAGCATATATCACTCATTATATTATTTCGTTGTAAAATTGCATACGCTTTTTCTAGGTTTTTATTTTTTATTGCATCTATAAATTCAGGTATATTCGTAGAAATAGGGCAACCTTTTCTACATAGCGGATTTTTACAATTTAAACATTCATTTGCCTCTTTAAGTATTTCTTCTAAATTATCCATTTATACTCCTTCGAATAAATTTCAACAAAAGGGGTTTGTCCCATTTTGTTGAATTTAATTATAATTTATATAACTTATTTTTAACTATATAATCATATACTTCTTTTGGTAAATATTCCATCATTTTTTTGTCATCATGCTTTATCATATTTCTTATTTGTGTTGATGAAATTTCATTTTCATCTCTATCAACAATAATATAATTATATTTATCTTTTATTTTGTTATAATCTTTCCATGTTGACATTTTTTTATAATTATCAGAACCCATTATAAAAAAAATATTCGATGTTGAATATTTTTTTTCAATAAGTTCAAAAGCATCAACTGCAAATAATTCTCTATTCTCTTTTAATTCTAAATCATCAATATCCAAGTTTTTAGCGTTTTTTGTTATTATCTTTAACAAATTATATCTATGCTTTGCTTCTATTAAGTTTGCTTTTTTATAATAATCATTAACAGGAACAAATATCACTTTATCTACTTTTCCATTTTCTATTAGATTATTTGCAATATTTATATGTACTTTTGTTGGAGGATTAAAACATCCTCCAAAGAATCCTATTTTCTCCATATTCTTCCTCTTAAACTGAAAGGGCTTCGTCCTCTTTTATTTTAAATAATATCTTTAATTTCTTTATATATATCTTCATGTATTTCTTCAATTGTTCTTATTTTATTATCTTTAACACATTCTATTTTACACCAATTATATTTTTCTGCTACATCACAAGCTGCTTTATAACTATCTATTATATGGTTTTTATCTCTTTCGTGTATATCTTTTTTAGCCTCGTGTGTAAATTTATTTTCTCTTTTTTCCATAAGTTTAAAAGCAAATTCTGGTGGCATGTTTAAAAAGAATACTTTTGTTGGCACTGGCAATTTATATAAATTAAATTCAAAATCCCAAAGCCAATTCAAAAACTTTTCTCTTTCTTCCTTATTATCTA
This sequence comes from uncultured Clostridia bacterium, assembly GCA_947629965.1. Taxonomy (GTDB): domain Bacteria; phylum Bacillota; class Clostridia; order TANB77; family CAG-508; genus CAG-452. The sequence goes on along the minus strand of CANRFS010000056.1, from coordinate 2,419 downwards.
TTTTTCCTGCTTGATGTACCATATTAGCAGTTGTATATCTATCTGCAAGGATTATTCCTCCAGCATTGTAATAGGCTTCTAATTCTTTTTTAAAAGTAGCATATCTATCAGCAGCATAAAATGTTGATGCTATATATGGACTTACTTCTTTTGCATTTTCTCCAAATTCTCCTGATAAATACATCTTTACAAGTGATGATGATGGACTATCATAATTAGGAAAAGATACCACCCTATAATCAATATTTTCATTTCTTAATCTTTCTTGTAATTTTTCAAATTGTGTTTGTTTTCCACTTGCATCTGTTCCGTCTATTACAAATAATTTACCCATTTTTCTACTCCCTAATTAAATTCTATTAAATAATGGTTCGATATCTTTAAGTTCAATTTCCTCTTCTATATTTGTCATGCCCCATTTAGGATTTTTTATATTTAAATATGTTCTTATTTTTTTGCAAGCGTTTGGCATGAATGGTTCAAATAAATTTGATAAATTTGCAATTATAACACTACATGTATATATTGTATCATTAAAGCCTTGCATATCTTCTTTCTTTTGAACCCAAGGCTGTCTTTCATCATAATATTTATTAGCATACTCTACAAGTTCCATTACTCTATCTGTTGCAGCTTTAAACTCTAAATTCTCTATTAAAACTCCTACATCTTTATATGCTTTTTCTATTTCATTTTTAGCATTTTCATCTAATTTTCCAGTTGGCAAAGTTTCTAGTCCTTTGAATCTTAAAGTTCTATTTACCAAATTTCCAAATTTGTTTAATATCTCGTTGTTATGAGTTCTTTCGAAATCTTCTATTGTAAAGTTTGTATCTTTCTTTTCAGGTCCATTATTTATTATATGGAATCTTAATGAATCCGAATTATATTTTTCAAGCATTTCAAGCGCTGTAATTCCATTTCCCTTGCTTTTTGATATTTTCTCGTCATTTATATTTAAATATTCTGTAGAAACTATTACATCAACTAATTTAAAATTATCTTTAAGTCCTGCTAAAAGGCCATTAAATATTATGCTATGGAATACTATATTATCTTTTCCATGACACATATATATTTTATTATCATGACCTTCTTTCCAATAATCTTCCCAGTTAAATCCATTATCTTCTGCAAGTTTCATTGTATCTGTTAAATATCCAAGAACTGCTTCTATCCATACATACATTCTCTTTGTTTCATAGCCTGGAATAGGAATTTCTATTCCCCAGTCTAAATCACGAGTAACTGCTCTATCTTTTAGTCCTTGTTTTAAATATTTTTCTGTTTCGTTTCTCGCATTTATTCTCCAAAAATTCTTACATTTATCTGTATTTGATTGAATTATATCTTGAAATTTAGATAAAGCAAAATATAGATTTTTGTTATCTTTTTCTATTGTTTTGCTTCCACAATTTAAGCAAATTCCATCTTTTAAATCTTCTATTGATGGAGTATGTCCACAATGTTCACATTGATCTGCTTTTGTTATTTCTCCACATTCTGGACATTTTATTTGAATCTCTCTATCCTGCAGAAATTTATTACATTTTTCACAATATGCTTGTGGTTCTATTTTTTCATATATATATCCATTGTCATATAATCTTTTAAAAATTTCTTGTACCTTTTTTGCATGGTATTCAGTTTCAGTTTTTGAATATAAATCATAAGAAAAATTCATTGCATTAAATGTTTTTACAAATTCTTCATGATATTGCTCTGCTATTTCTTTTGCAGTTCTTCCCTCTTTTTTTGCTCTTTCTGTAATTGGTGTGCCATGACAGTCTGTTCCTGATACATAAAGTACATTGTCACCTTTTAATCTATGATAACGCGCTAAAACATCCCCAGAAATTAATCCTGCTAAATGTCCTAAATGTAATGAATTATTTGCATAAGGCCATGCCCCACCTATTAAAATGTTTTTATTCATTAAATATACTCTCCTTTATAATTCCATATTTTAACTTTTAAAATTCTATCATAATACTATTAAAATAGCAAGTTTTATAAATATAAAACTTGCTATTTTTTTGTAATTTTCTAGTAAAATTATATTTCTTTCCAGAACCAATCTAAGCTATTATCAAGGCTTTTCTTTTTATAGAATTTACATGCTACATCGTCAACCCATAGATATCCAAAGAATGTAACAAATATCATTATTAAATCTATAGTTATACAACCTAATAAAGTTGAATAATATTCATCATAGTTTACTTCTGGTATTTGCATAAATTGTACACTATGAATTACAACTAGTAGTAGGAAAAATATTAATGGTAATGCTGGAGCAAATGGTTTTTTTATTTCCTTACCTAAAAATATTAATAGTACAGTAGCTGCAAGTAATAGTAGCAATGTTAGTGGGTTTGTTACATCAATAATAAACATTAATTCTCCTCCTTTGTATTTT
>CANRFS010000055.1 GCA_947629965.1 uncultured Clostridia bacterium | reverse complement strand
CCCGTTAGAGTCCGCCCATGGCGGGCAAACAAAACGAGTGAAAAATAAAAAATTTTCACTCATTTTTTTAATTGCATTACAAAAAAGTATTGAAAAAATATGTCGATAAGTGTTATTATGATTATATGAGGAGTTGTTGTAATATGAATAAAAAATCTTTTGTAATAACAATAGTAATTCTATTAATAGCAGTTATAGCAGGTGTAACAATTTATGTATTAAGTAGGAAATCAAATAATTCAGTACCAACTAATTCAGAGCAGCAAGAAGCTTTTTCATTAAAGTATAATGAAGTAGAAATTGTACCAGGAACAGAATTTAATGAAGGTGCAATAAATGAAGAAAGTAGTTTTTCGGAAATACCTAGTTGCGCATTTGATGGAACAGATAAAGTATATACATATGATAATGTAGAAATAACAGTTGCAGAAGTTAGCGGAAAAGATACCGTTTATTCAGTATATTTTATAGATGATACAATAGAAACTGCAGAAGGAGTAAAGATTTCTAACAGCAAAAAAACTATGCTTGAGAAGTATGGAGATAGCTACAAAGAAGAGTTAGGAAACAAATATACATATACAAAAAATAATGTAGAATTATCCTTTATTGTTGAAAATGACATAATAACAGGAATTACATATACTTTGAAGACAAATAATTAATTAAAAAGATAACTTATTCTAAAAATTTGCGGATAAGTTATTTTTCTGTGTTAAAAATATGGGGGTAAATCAAATGGAGCAAGATGAGAAAGAAAAAGTAGAAAAACCTGCAGATAACAGTACAAAAAGAATGAAAAAAAATAAATCTCATAAAAAAAATAAAAAAGCAAAAAGATATAAAGAAAAAACAGGAAACAAGAACAAGGCAAAAAATAACAAAAAAAGAAAAGACAGGAACAAGCATAAAGATGACAAAAAAAGAAAAGACAGTAAAAAGGAAGAAGACAAAAAATCAACAGAGAATAAAAAAGATGAAATTGAAAAAAAGGATAACAGCAAAAAAGTAAAAAGTAAAACCTCAACAGAAAATAAAAAAGACAAAAACAGTAAAAAGGATAGCAATAAAAAAGAAAAAAGAAAAGATAAAAAAGTTGCCAAAAAAACTATAATAAAAATTATACTTTCAATTGCAGTAGTTTTGATACTAGTGGCATTAGTAATTGCATATTTAGCATTTCGACCTAAATTTAAAGATATTGTATTAGAATTGGGCGAAAAAGAAATTAGTATAGATAATTTCCTTGTAAGCAAAATTTATAAAAAAGATGCAATAGCTATAACAGATTTATCTCGGAATAGATTTAAATAAAGTAGGAGAAACAGATGTAACCTTTTCATATAAAGGAAAAGAGCAAACAGTAAAATTAAGCATTCAAGATACAACACCACCACAGGTAACTTTCAAAAATTTAACAAAAAGTTTAAATTACGAAATAAATCCAAATGATTTTATTGAAGAAAAATCGGATTTATCAAAAATGAATGTAGAATTATTAGAAGCACCAGAAACACTTGAATATGGAGACTATATAATTAAAATAAGCGTTAAAGATGAATATGGAAATGAAACAATTGGAGAATGCAATTTAAAAATTGCATGGTTAATACCAGAAGTAGTAATAGAAATTGGAGAAGAATTTTCTATAGAAAATTTAATATTAGATGTAGAAGAATTTGGTGACAGAATTCCTCAAAGCGAAATAGATAAAGTAGACGAAAATGTTATTGGGGAATATATAATTACAGCAGAATATGAAGGAGTAGAATATACATCTGTAGTAAAAGTGCAAGATACAATTCCTCCAGAATTAGAACTAAAAGATATAAGTATATATGATGATGAAAAAATAAGTGATTATAAAAGATTTATTAAGAGTGTATCAGATGCTTCTGGTGATCCTACAACTACTTTAAAAACAGAAATTGATTATAGTAAAATAGGAGATCAAGAAATAGTAATAGAAGCAGTAGATAAAAATGGAAACAAAACAGAAAAAACAGCAACACTTACAATAAAAAAAGATAATGTTGGACCAGTAATATCAGGGCTTGGCGATAAAACGGTTTCAAAAAATTCAACTGTAGATTATAGATCAGGAGTATGGGCAACTGATGATAGAGATGGAAGCTGTGAGTTTTCAGTTGATTCAAGTGCTGTAGATACAAAAGTAGCAGGAACATATTATGCAACATATACATCAAAAGATAAAAAGGGAAATACAACAACTAGAAAGAGAAAAATTGTAGTAAAACATAATCAAGAAGATACTAATAATAAATTCAACGAATTTTATAACAATTATTTAGCAGGAAACGATATAGTAGGAATGGCAAGTGCTATAAGATCTCAAATAGGATATAGTTCAAGTTGGGGAGGAGATGACCCCGTTTGGTATGGACTAACTGAAGGTAGAGGAAACTGCTATGTTCACGCATTAATAATGCAAAAAGCTTTGAATAAAGCAGGATATTCAAATAGGTTGATATATCTTACAGATGAAAGTCATTATTGGAATTTAGTAAATGTAGGGGGAAAATGGAGACATATTGATGCAACACCGTCTGTAAATCATACATTAGGACTACTTACAGATGAGCAGAAATTAGCTGATGCAGGATTGCATGGAAAAACATGGGATAGAGATAATTGGCCTGCTGCCGAATAGGAGGAAACTTATTGAATTATTTATTATTAATTCTAAGTGCAGTAATATATGCAAGTTTTGGCTTGCCAAATTGTATTTACATATTATTTAGCTTACTTACAAGTTTTTTTGCTGCCCAATTTTTAAATGGCAAACATAAAAAAGTGATTTTGAGCTTAACAATAATATTAAATACACTAGTACTATTATTTGTAAAATTTGTATCATATACAGGAGCAAGTATAAATATATTTGCTCCTCTTGGAATATCATACTATACACTTCAGGTAATATCATATCTTGTAGATGTATATAAGGGAAAATATGAATATGAGAAAAATATATTAAATTATTCTTTATATATAATGTATATACCACACCTATTTATGGGTCCAATAACTAGATATGATGAGATGAAAAAACAATTACTTGCAAAGCGAAAAATCACAATAGAAAATATATATAATGGTGGATTAAGAATTATTTGGGGGCTAGCAAAAAAACTAATAATTGCAGGAAGAATATCTATATTAACATCAGCAATAACATCAAATACAGAAATGTATAAAGGTGCATATGCTTTTTTAGCAATGATATTATATTCTATTCAATTATATAGTGACTTTAGTGGTGGAATAGATATTGTACTTGGAATATCAAAAATGCTTGGAATTAATTTAAGCGAAAACTTTGATTCTCCATATTTTTCACAAACAGTAAAAGAATTCTGGAAAAGATGGCATATATCACTCAGCTCATGGCTTAAAGATTATATTTACATACCACTTGGCGGAAACAGATGCTCAAAATTAAGAAAAAGTATAAATGTATTAGTAACGTTTTTTGTTTCGGGAGTGTGGCATGGTTTAAATTATATATTATGGGGAATTATAAATGGAATATTTGTATTGTTTGGAGATAAATACAAAACAAAATATAAGTGGCTAAATATGGCAATAACATTTATAATAATATCATTTCTATGGTCATTCTTTATTTGGAACGATGCAGTAACTGCATTAAAAATGATGGGCTCTGTATTTACTACGTTTAATATATCAGAGGTAGCTAAAAACATCCTAAACTTGGGACTAGCTGCATCAGACTGGATAATTTTAGCAATATCAATAATATTATTATTTACATTTGATGGAAACAAAAATAAGATAATGCCAAAAATGAAAGAACTATCAAAAAACAAAAAACTTGCAATATTATGTACTATGAGTTTAATAGTTTTAGTATTTGGAATTTATGGAATTGGATTTAATGTAAATGAATTTATATACAGTAGATTCTAATTGAAAGGGATAAAATGAAAAAATTAATAACAGTATTAATACTAATTTTATTTATTTTAATATTTATATTTTTAAATATGCTATTAAAGCCAAAATATGCAGAAACTTTGGTAGAAGGTAGCATGATTAGTCAGTATTATACCGAGCCAAAAGACCATGAAGTAATATTTATTGGCGACTGCGAAGTATATGCAAATTTTTCTCCTATGGTAATGTACGAACAAGAAGGAATAAAAGCGTATGTAAGAGGATCTTCACAACAAATGATATGGCAGTCGTATTATATTTTAAAAGAAACATTAAAATATGAAATTCCAAAAGTTGTAGTTTTAAATGTAAATTCAATGAGATATGGAAAAGACAGTAATGAAGTTAGCGAAGCATATAACAGACTAACAATAGATAATATGAAATGGTCAAAAGAAAAAGTAGATATAATAAACGAATCTATGACAGATGATGAAACATTTATATCTTATGTATTTCCAATTTTAAGATATCATTCAAGATTTGATAAGTTAACTACTGAAGATTTAAAATATCTATTTCATAGAAAAAACAACACATACAATGGATTTTTAATAAATAAAAATATAAAACCAGTTAAAAATTTACCAACCAAAAGAAAACTTGCAACTTATGAATTTAACGAAGAATGTTACGATTATTTAAATAAAATAACAGAGCTTTGCAAACAAAATGAAATAAAATTAGTTTTAATAAAAGCTCCAAGTTTATATCCATATTGGTATGATGAATACGAAGAACAAATTATTAATTATGCAAAAGAAAATAATATAGATTATTATAATTTACTAAATAAAAAAGAAGAAATAGAAATAGATTATTCTGTAGACACCTATGATGGAGGACTTCACTTAAACTTAACAGGTGCAACTAAACTATCAAAGTATTTTTCTAAAATTTTAAAAGAAACATATAATTTAACAGATTATTCGGGTGATAAAGTATATAATCAAAAATTAAAAGATTATAAAGAGGCAATACAATGAGTTAATGATATATAAAAATATTTACAAATAACTTGTAAATATTTTTTTTATTGATATAATATAAAAGAGTAGAGAGCTTAAATAAGGAGGAAAAAATGGTTAAAAAAGTTGCAATTATTACAAATGGTGGAGACTGCCCAGGGCTTAATGCAGTAATTCGTGCTATAGTAAAAACTGCTGAGACTCACGGAGTTAAATGTTATGGATATATAGAAGGATATAAAGGACTTTTAGAAAATAATTATATAAAACTTGAATCAAATGGAAGTGCATCAGGATTGCTTCATAGAGGCGGAACAATTATAGGTGCTTCAAATAGTACAAATTTGTTTAATTATCCAGTAGAAGAAAATGGACAAAAAGTATATAAAGATATGTCATATAAAGCAGTAGAAAATGTAAAACAAGCAGGTTTTGATTGTATATTTACATTAGGAGGAGATGGAACACAAAAATCTGCAAGAGATTTTACTCTAAGAGGATTAAATATAATAGGAGTACCAAAAACAATCGATAATGATGTAGCACATTCAGAAATTACATTTGGATATAACACAGCTGTGTCTGTTGCAACAGAAGCGCTAGATAGATTACATTCAACAGCAGAATCACACCATAGAATTATGACTTTGGAAGTTATGGGAAGATATGCTGGATGGATAGCACTAGAGTCTGCTATAGCAGGTGGAGCAGATGCTGCAATAATACCAGAAATACCATATGATATAAATAAAATAGTTGAAAAAATAAATAAAAGAAGAAGGGAAGGCAAAAAATTTAGTATAATTGTTGTATCTGAAGGCGCAAGACCAAAAGATGGTGAAATGATAGTAAAAACAAAACTTAATGATGGAAATGGATTAGACAATATAAGACTTGGAGGAATAGGAGAAAAGCTCGCAAGAGACTTAGAAGAATTAACAGGAATGGTATCAAGAAATACAGTGCTAGGATATGTTCAAAGAGGCGGAACTCCAACATCATTCGACAGAGTATTATCTACAAAATATGGTTCTAAAGCGATGGAACTTGCATTAGAAGGAAAATTTAATGTGTTGGTTACATTAAAAAATGGAAAATTAGATTCAGTACCACTAGAAGAGGTTGTTGGAAATAATAAAGAAATAGGAGCTCGTTCAGGAGGAACAGAGAGCACAAATATTAAAAGAGTAACAATGGATGATGATTTAGTAAAAGTGGCAAGAGACCTAGATATTTGTTTAGGAGATTAAGGAGATATAAATGATAAACTTTAAGAAGGAAATAGCAAATAAAATTGCAGAAGTAACAAAATTAAATGAAGTAGATTTAGAAAATTATATTGAAATACCACCTAATAGTGAACTCGGTGATTATGCTTTTCCATGTTTTAAACTTGCAAAAGATTTACGAAAAGCACCACCAATGATAGCAAATGATATAAAAGAGAACATAAATATAGATGGAAGCATTATAGAAAAAATTGATGTAGTTGGTGGATATTTAAATATATATATAAATAAAGAGTCATTAGTAAAAACTGTATTAGAAGAAATTTCAGAAAAAAATGAAAAATATGGTTCATCAAATATTGGACAAGGCAAAAATGTTGTAATAGATTATTCAGCACCAAATATTGCAAAACCATTTCATATAGGACATTTGCGCTCAACAGTAATAGGAGGAGCATTATATAAAATATATAATTTTTTAGGATATAATAGTGTTGGAATAAATTATTTAGGCGACTGGGGTTTGCAATTTGGAAAAGTAATTGCTGGAATTTCACTATGGAAAGATGATTATGACTTTGAAAATGATGAAATGGGAAGTATATTAAAAACTTATATAAGATTTAATCAAGAAGAAAAAGATAAACCAGAACTTACAGAAATGGCAAGAAAATGCTTTAAAAAGCTAGAAGATGGCGATGAAGAAACAGTTGAAAAATGGAAACATATAAGAAAAATTAGTTTAGAGAATTATGAGAAAACATATAAATTATTAAATTCAAAATTCGACTCATACAATGGAGAATCATATTACAATGACAAAATGGAACCAATAGTAGAAGAATTAAAGCAAAAAGGATTATTAAAAGAATCTCAAGGAGCAAAAGTAGTAGATTTAGAAGAATATAATATGCCACCATGTATAATTATTACATCAGCAGGAACAACAATATATGCTACAAGAGATTTAGCTTCATTAAAAGATAGAATAAATAAATATGATTTTGATAAAGCAATTTATGTTGTTGGAAATGAGCAACAATTACATTTTAAGCAGGTGTTTAAAGTATTAGAACTAATGGGATATGAAAAATATGCTTCAAGATGCACACATGTTCCTTTTGGTTTAGTAGTAGATAAAACAGGGGAAAAAATAGGCTCAAGAAAAGGAAACTCAGTATTTCTAGAAGATATACTAAACGAGGCAATAGAAAAAGTAAAGGGAATTATTGACGAAAAAAATCCTAATTTGGAAGATAAAGACGAAATAGCAAGAAAAGTTGGAGTAGGAGCAATAATTTTTAATGATTTATCTAATAGCAGAATAAAAGATGAAATATTTGACTGGGATATGATTCTTAACTTCCAAGGTGAAACAGGTCCATATATTCAATATATTTATGTAAGAACAAGAAGCTTGTTAAATAAGGCTGGTTATATTCCAAAACTAGAAGAAGTAGACTATACAAAATTAAATGAAAAAGAAGCAATAGATACTTTAAAATTAATATACAATTTTAATGATATTATTCAAAATGCAGCAGATAAAAATGAACCATCAATACTTGCAAGATACTTAATAGATTTAAGCCAAAATTTTAGTACATTTTATAACGAACATAAAATTATTACAGAAGATAAAACTGTGCAAGATGCACGATTATTCTTAACATATGCAGTACGGAACAGTATTAAAAACGGGGGCAGAATTATTAGGTATGGAAATGCCTGAAAGAATGTAAATATAGGGAGGAAAAAATATGGATGTAATTGAACTAAAACACCCACTAGTTGAGCACAAATTAGCAATTTTAAGAGACAAAAAAACAGGTACAAAGGAATTTAGAGAATTGGTATCTGAACTTGCTACAATGCTTTGTTACGAAGCAATGAAAGAAGCAGAAACTTATGAAACGGAAATTGAAACTCCTATGACCAAAATGAAGGTGAGAAAAATAAACGAAGATAAGTATGCTTTCGTTCCAATATTAAGAGCTGGTACAGGTATGCTTGATGGAATTATTAATTTAGTTCCAAATGCAAAAATTGGACATGTTGGTATGTATAGAGATGAAAAAACTTTTAAACCAAATGTTTATTATTTTAAAGTACCTAAAGATATAAATAAAAGAGAAGTATTAATATTAGATCCAATGCTTGCAACAGGTGGTTCTGGAATAGATGCAATTGATTTATTGAAAGAAAAGGGAGTAAAAAAAATTAAATTTTTGTGCATTATTGCTGCTCCAGAAGGAATTAAAAAAATGCAAGAAAAACATCCAGATGTTCAAATATATACAACTTCTATAGATGAAAAATTAAATGAAAATGCTTACATAATACCAGGACTTGGAGATGCAGGTGACAGAGTTTTTGGAACAAAATAAAAAGATTTAAAAAATGTATTGCAATTTTATAATAAGTTAATATATAATATAAAAGTAATATTAAATATGATTTACATTAAGTAAAATAAAAAATAAAATACAAAGGAGGAGAATTAATGTTTATTATTGATGTAACAAACCCACTAACATTGCTACTATTACTTGCAGCTA
>CANRFS010000054.1 GCA_947629965.1 uncultured Clostridia bacterium | reverse complement strand
AAATAAAAAAATATTTTGAAGATAATAATATATTTGGAGTAATAGCATACAGAAGTTATCAAAAAGGAAATACAGAAATTAGAAAAAATAAATTTAAATATAATAAAGAAAGAGATTACTACATATGTCCTGAGACTGGAATATTATTACCATATACTGGAAGAATTGATAGGAATGGATATAAATATTATTCAGATAAAATAAATTGCGATAATTGTCCAGATATAGAAAGATGCTGTAAATCTCAAGGATATAGAGTAATAAGAAGACATATAAAAGAAGAATTAAATGAAAATGCAAGAGAACGAAGATTATCAAAGCGAGGCAAAGAATTATACAAATTAAGAAAAGAAAAAATAGAAAGAAGTTTTGCAGACAGCAAACAAAATCATGGATATAGATATGCAATGTATAAAGGAATTGAGAAAAATCAAAATTATACATGGCTGATTTGTGCTGCACAAAATATGAAAAACATAGTAACAAAGATAACTAAAAGTAGGAAAAAGTTTCCTACTTTCGAGTTTAATTTATTGATTTTTGCAAAAAATATTTTTAGAAACATAAATTTCTTAAATTTTTCTATAATATAGGTAAAACCCCAGAAAAATTTCTGGGGTTTGTCAATACTCTGAAGATTTAGGAAATTCTTTTTCCTAAATCTTTTTTAATTCTCTTACATTTATAATCCTTAATTTAAGTTTTTATTATTTATAAAATCATCATAATTTCCATAGTATGATTTAATTTCACAATTTTCTATATTTAGAATTCTATTTGCTACTGAATTTATAAAAAATCTGTCATGCGAAACAAACAGTACTGTTCCATTATACTCTTTTAAAGCTTCTTCTAGTATTTCTCTAGTATCTATATCAATATGATTTGTTGGTTCATCAAGTATTAAAAAGTTAATATCTTTTTGAATTAAATTTATAAGCATTAACTTAACCTTTTCTCCACCTGATAATTTTTCAATTTTTTTAAAAACATTTTCTTTTCTAAAACCAAACTTTGCAAGTTTGCATCTTGCTTCAGCTTCAGTAAATTTGTTTTCTTGCAAGAAGTAATCTAAAATTGTTAGATTTTCATTTTTAAATATTATATCTTGTGGTATATATCCTATTTTTATTGAATTCCCTAATTTTAAATTTCCTTGATATTCATTATCTAAATTTAAAATTATTTTTATTAATGTAGATTTTCCACTTCCATTTTTACCAATTAATGCAATTTTTTCTCTATAATTTAATGTTAAATTTACACCTTTAAAAATTATTTTATCATTAAAGCTTTTTTCCAAATGTTCAATTTTTAATACATCTTTACTAAATTTAATTTTTTCACTAAATTTCAAATCTATTGACTTTTTATCTAAATTAACCTTATCCAAAATAGTTATCTTTTCTAGACGTTTTTCAATACTTTTAGCTCTTTTAAAAAACATTTCATTTCCAGCTAATTCTCCAAATTTTCTTAAGGTTATTATAGATTCTTTCATTTTTTCTATTTGCTTTTGTTGATTTTTATAATTTTCAAATTGTGCCAGAGTCCTTTTTTCATCTTCTTTTACAAAGTATGAATAATTTCCATAATAAATATTTTCTTTTCCATTTTCTAATAGTATAGTTTTATTTACTACTTTATCTAAAAAATATCTATCATGAGAAACTATTAAAACGCTTCCTTTGTATTCTAAAACTAGTTCTTCTAGAAATTCTAATGAGCTAATATCTAAATGATTAGTTGGTTCATCTAACAATAATATATCCGGTTTTGCTAAAAATAGTTTTGCTAAATTTACTCTTGTTTTTTCTCCACCACTTAAAAGATTATAATTTTGATTTAAAAGCTGTTTATTAATATAAAATTTCGAACATAATTTTTTAAAATTCTGTTCAATTTCATATCCTCCCATTAATAGATATTTCTCTTGAATTTTTCCATATTCTTTAACCAATTTTTCTAAGTTATCTACATTTTTCTCTATAGACATATCTTTTTCTAGTTCTCTCAGTTTTGTTTCTGTTTCTAAAATATCTTCACAGCTTTTATATAAATAGTCTTTTACCGTAATATCTTCTTTTTCATTTTCATAAATTTGATTTAAAATTCCTATTTTTGCTCCATTTTTAATATTAACAGTACCACTATCTACATTTTCTTGTTTTGCAATTATTTTTAAAATTGTAGATTTTCCGCTTCCATTCTGTCCAATTAATGCAACTTTCTCTCCTGCTTGTATTTGCATACTAAATTCGTTTAAAATATTTTTTAAACCATAATTTTTCGTAATTTTATTTAATTCTATTTCTATCATTTTTATATCTCCTTATTATTTAATTAATTTATAAATAACGAGATATAATTGCCATCATTAACTATTACAACCTATGACCTTCTATCTCGTTGTAATAGTTTTGCAAGCATAACTTCTTATCTTTAACCTACTTTCTAAATCTTTTCTTTTATCCATTTTATATTCTCCTTAATAATATTTTATATTGTGTAATTATATCATATTTAATACAGTTTTACTACATTTATAGTCAAATTACATAATTATTAAACTTTGCCAATTTTAATTATATTTTACTTCTACTAAATATAACCCATGTGCTGGAAGCGTTTTTCCTGCTTTGTTTCTATCTTTTGAATCTATAATTTCTGGAATTTCGTCTGCTTTTATTTTTCCGAAGTCCTACATCTACTAATGTTCCAGATATAATTCTTACCATATTATATAAAAAACCATTACCAGTTAGTTCTATAAAAACTCTATCATCTTTTTCTAAAACTTCTGCTTTATATATTATTCTTACGCTACTTTTGCTACTTGTTCCACTTGCTTTAAATGCCTTGAAATCATGCTCTCCTTCAAAATATTTTACTGCTTTTTTCATTTCTTCTACATCAACTTTTATAGGCATATGAAATTCTAAATCACGATATATTGCTGTGCCTTGTTTAGAATTATTTATTATATATCTGTATGTTTTTTGTTTTGCATTATATCTTGCATGAAATCTGTCATCTACTTCTTCTGCTTGTTTTATAACAATACTCTTTTTTAATTTTGAATTTATTGCTATTGCAAATTTTTCAATAGGTAAATTACTATTTGTTTTAAAATTTGCAATTTGCCCGAAGTGCATGAACTCCTGCGTCTGTTCTTCCTGATGCAATTAGATCTACTTCTTCTCCTGTTATTTCTTTTATTGCATTTTCAATTTCGCCTTGAATATTTGATTTGTTGGGTTGTTTTTGCCACCCATTAAATTTCTTTCCATCATATTCTATTGTTAATTTGATATTTCTCATTATATTACTCCATTTATTTTTTTGATTTTACTATTTACTTTTTGTAAAAATATGTTATAATAAATTTAGAAATAGGAAGCCACAAAAAGTGGTTGCCATCAGGAATTGTTTTTAGACACATTCTCTAACGGTCAAGCAGAGAATGTGCCTTTTTTATTGTTTGCTTATAACTATAGCCAAAGCTATAATTAAGGCAAATGCTATAATGGTTGTAATAATCCATGCTGTTGTAAGTACTATTATGATATGTAATAAATATTCTTCTATCATCAGCATCACCTCCTTATCTTATGTATGAGGAGATGACAACCACATTTCCGCTTTTTCCTATTTCGCTATTATTATACAAAAATTGGAAATATTAGTCAATGCTTTTTTGACAATTTTTAATATTAAAGCTATAAAAATCAGAAACATCATTTTGTTTCTGATTTTTTATTTTCTACTTTATTATTTTTGAATTTTTCTTTTAGGCTTGCTCTTTTCTTTTTTAGATTTTCATTTCCAAATCTTTTAATAACAATATTTTTTATTAATATCTGTCTTAAAGCCTCTTCTTTTACGTCCATTATTAATGTTCCATCTTTAGCAATTGATATTTTTCCTGTTTCTTCTGATACAACAACTACTATTGCGTCAGATTCTTGTGACATTCCCACTGCTGACCTATGTCTTGTTCCAAGCCCTTTTGATATGTTTTTATCGTTAGATAGTGGCAACAGACATGCAGCTGATTTTATTTTGTTTTCACTAATTATTACTGCACCGTCATGAAGTGGTGTTTTAGGATTAAATATATTTACTAATAATTGTGGAGATATTTCTGCATTCATTATTATTCCTGTATCTGCTATGTCTTGAAGTTTTATCTCTCTTTCTATAACTATTAATGCGCCGGTTTTACTTTTTGCAAGTTCTGTTGCTGCAATTACAATTTTATATATGTTTTCCTTTGTTTTCGCTGCAATATCTTTATCAATTCCAAAGAATTTCGTTAATTTACTTGTACCGTAATTGTTCTAGCGCACGTCTTAGTTCTGGTTGGAAAATTATAATTAATAGTATTACTCCATATGTCATAAATGATGCTAATATATAATTTAATATGTGTAATTCAAATATAGAACTTAGTATTGTTACAATTATTAAAAATGCAATACCTTTTATAAGTTGCCATGCTCTAGTTTCTTTAACTATCTGTATTAGCTTAATTGCTAAAAATAATACTATTGCAACATCTACTATCAGCATAATTATTTTTAGTGGATTTTCTCTTAACATATTTAAATAATTAATTATATCTTGACCTGTAAATTCTAAGGTCGGTGTAAATAATGAACTTTTCATTAGTGCTCCTTTTCAAACATTCATTTTTTAGTCAGTTTGTCATTTTTCACTGGTGTTTCTCTACACTTAGCACACCTACATATATTATTGTGCCACTAAATACCAAATTAATGTAAATCCTACACTTAGTACCATAAGCCCAGCTAAAACTCCTGCTAATATCCTTGTTGCTAATTTTTGTTTATCTATCTTCTTTTTTGCCATTTGTGTTTCACTCCTTTAAACTTCCATAGAACTATATTAACACAATAAAACTTGTTTTTCAATTAGTTTTTTTATTTTCTTATTTCTGCACCTAATACCTTTTCTGCATCTGAAATAACTTTGTTAAATATTCCAGTTACTTCATCATCTGTTAGAGTTTTTTTGCTGTCGCTAAATGTTAATGAATATGCTATTGATTTTTTATCAGCTGGAACATGCTCTCCCATATACAAGTCAAATACTTCTATATTTGTAAGTAAATTTCCAGCAGATTTTTTTATTTGTTTTTCTATTGTGCTTGAGTCTAAATTTCTATCTACTATAAATGCAACATCTTTTTTAATACTTGGAAATTTAGATATTTCTTTATATTTCATTTTTCCTACTCTTTTAGAAAGTAATTTACTTAAATTAATTTCCATTGTAAATACATCTTCTTTTGCTATGTTTGGATGAAGCATGCCAAGTATTCCTACAATATCGTTATTTACAGAGATTAAAGCTGTTTGATATGGATGGAATTCTTTTGGGAGTTCTTTGTTGTTTACAAAACTATATCTTCCGTTATATCCTAAATAATCTAGTAACTCTTCTGCAACTCCTTTTATCATGTAAAAATCTACATTTTTTGTATTTCCTATTCCTTCATAGTATTTTCCAGACATAAGCACACATAGCTTTTCTTCTTCTATATACTCATTATCTACTTTTCCGAATCCCTTTCCTATTTCAAATATAGATATATCTTTATTATTTCTATCTAAGTTGTATTCGTATATTTTTAGAAGAGATGGAATCATGCTATATCTTAATGTATTTCTGTCTTCTGTAAGTGGGTCTAGTAATTTTATTGGCTCAAATTTGTCTGTTGTAAATTTCTCCGCTTCTTTGTCATTTATTAATATATATGACATTACTTCATTTAGCCCAAGTCCTATCATCTTGTTTCTAATCTCTCTTGCCACTTTATCGTATTTACCTGTTCTTGTTGGAAGCAATGGTAATTTTCCTTCTATATTATCAACTCCATAAATTCTTCCTACTTCTTCTATTAAGTCTTCTTTTATTGATATATCCATTCTTCTTGTAGGTACTGTTACTGTAATTACTCTGCCATTTACTGAATACTTAAATCCTAATTTTCTAAATACATTTAATGTTTCTTCATCTGGTACGTTTGTACCTAAAAGATTATTTATATCTTCAAATTTTATATCTATTTTCTTTTCTTGCTTATCTGCCTTATCATAAACAACTGTGCCTTTTGCAATTTTTGCATTAGCATATTTTTCAAGGAGTGTGCATGCTCTTTCAATTGCCATATATGTTCTATTTGGATCTAATCCTTTTTCAAAACGATTACTTGCTTCACTTCTTACAATTTTTTTAGCTGTACATCTTATTTTTACGCCATCAAATACTGCAGATTCAATTATGATATTTTTTGTATCACTTTCAACTTCTGTTGATAGTCCACCCATAACACCTGCAAGGCCTATTGCTTCTTTCCCATTTGTAATAACTATATCTTCTTCTGATAATGTTCTTTCTATGTTATCTAATGTTGTTAATTTTTCGTTATCCTTTGCCATCCTAACTAAAATTTTAGGTCCAAGTCTATCTGCATCGTAGAAATGAAGTGGCTGACCTACTTCAAGCATTACATAGTTACTGATATCTACTACATTGTTAATTGGTCTTATTCCACTTGCGATAAGTCTATTTTTTATAAATGCTGGACTTTCTTTAATTGTTACATTTAATGCTTTTTTTGCTAAGAATAAATTACAATTTTCTGTATCTACTTCTACTTTGAAGCTATCATTTACATCTTCGTTTATTTCACTATGTTTTAAGTCTATTTCTTTAACAGGTTTATCATATATTGCCCCAAGTTCATAAGCCATACCTAAAACACTTAATAAATCTCCTCTATTTGCAGTAAGCTCAAAATCAGCTATTTCATCATCCATTTCCATAAATTTAATTGGGTCTTCTCCTACTGGAGCGTCTGCTGGAAGCTCATGTATTCCAGCCTTATCTTCCTCTTTTAAGAATTTAGATTCTAGTCCTAGTTCTGCAATAGAACACATCATTCCATTTGACTCTTGACCTCTTATATTTCCTTTTTTAATTGTGATACCACCTGGAAGTTCGGCTCCAACTTCAGCTACAATTACTTTTAATCCTTTTCTTACATTTGGTGCTCCACAAACTATATCTAAAACTTCTTTTCCAATATTTACTTTGCACACATGAAGATGATCTGAATCTGGATGCATTTCACATTCTAATACTTCACCTATAACCAATTTTGTGGCATTAATTAATTTCTCTGCTGTGTCATATTCATTTCCTACTCTTGTCATATCCTCTGCTAATGTCTTTATATCTACATCTATATCAACATAGTCTTTAACAAAATTTTTACTTAGTTTCAATTAGTCCACATCCTTTCTATCGAATTGATTTAAGAATCTTACATCATTTGTATAAAAATATCTTATATCTGTAATTCCGTATTTAAACATTGCAAGTCTATCAAGCCCTGTTCCAAATGCAAATCCAGTATATTTTTCTGGGTCATATCCGTTCATTTTTAGTACATTTGGATGTACCATACCTGATCCTAATATTTCTATCCAACCTGATTGTTTACAAAGGTTGCATCCTTTTCCCCCACATTTGAAGCAACTAACATCTACCTCATAACTTGGTTCTGTAAATGGGAAATAACTTGGTCTAAATCTTAATTTAGAATTTTCGCCAAGCATTTTCTTAACAAATACTTCTAATGTTCCTTTTAAATCTGCAAGGCTAATATTTTTGTCTATTAAAAGTCCTTCTACTTGGCCAAATTGATGTGAGTGTGTTGCATCATCATCTCTTCTATATGTTTTTCCTGGACAAATTACTCTAATAGGGCTCTTTTCTTCATTATCCATCATTACTCTTGCTTGAACTGCTGATGTTTGAGTTCTAAGTAAATGCTCTGGGTCAACATAGAAACTATCTTGCATATCTCTTGCTGGATGCCCTTTTGGAAGATTTAATCTTTCAAAGCAATATTCATCTGTTTCAAGTTCTGGTCCATTTACTACATCGTATCCCATTGATACAAATATATCTTCTATTTCTTCTATTACTCTGTTTATTGGATGTTTACTTCCTCTCTTTATTCTTGTACTTGGAAGAGTAATATCAATTTTTTCTTTTTCTAATTTCTCATTTAAAGCTTGTTCTTTTAATGTTTCTTCAGCCTCTTTAATATTGTTTTCTAATAAATCTCTTACTTCATTAACTAATGCACCAATAACAGGTCTTTCCTCTGGGGTTAAATCTTTCATACCTTTTAAAAGTCCTGTTAATTCTCCCTTTTTTCCTAAATATTTAACTCTTACATCATTTAATTCTTGAAGAGTTTTGCAGTTTTGAATTTCTGCAAATGCACTTTCTTTGATTTTAGCAATTTGCTCTTTCATCTAATCATCCTTTCATTTTAATTATTCACTTTTCATTCTTCATTATTAACTAGGAAAGCTTCTCATCCTATAATTAGGATGAGAAGCTTTCCCATGGTACCACCTAAATTTATTAATTAAAATAATTAACCTCATTTTAGCTATTAACGCTAGCAAACGCTCGTGCCTACTATTATTTCAGCATAAGACCTAAAAAGTGAAATTTCAGACAAACTAGTATTAAATAGGTTTTCAGCCTATGACCTATTTTCTCTTAAATACATATTGCTCATCTTACTTTGCTTTTTCAAACGGCTTATTTTCAAAATCTGGTTAGTATTGTATCATATTTTTTTACTTTATACAATAGTTTTTATCTAGATTTTTATTGAAAATTGTTTGACATTTTTAATTTTCCATAGTACAATATAAGTAGCTTAAAAAAGAAATTATATCTGCGTAATTCATAAGTTAGAAAGAGATACAACTGCAAATA